>NZ_RZOI01000620.1:0-3678 GCF_004022645.1 Mesorhizobium sp. M4A.F.Ca.ET.020.02.1.1
GTCCCTTCGGCCTCGGCGCCTCGGTGTTCACCACCGACCTCGCCGAAGCGCACGAGGCGCCGAGGCCGAAGGGACTATCGTTGGCGAGCCTGATCGCCTCGTCGAAATCCTTCACGCGACAGATGGCGGCGACCGGCCCGAAACACTCCTCGCGCACGATCGCCATGTCCGGGGTGACGCCGGTGAGGATCGTCGGCTCGTAGAACCAGCCGGTGTTGTGCGCCGGCGGAATGCACCCGCCGGTCACCGCCTTCGCGCCGTTGCGAACCGCGTCGTCGACCAGACGCATCACCTTGGCCCGTGCGGCTTCGCTGACCAGCGGGCCGATCTCGGTCCTGTCCAGGCCGTTACCGATCCTCAGTGCGCGGGTCTTTGCGGCGAAGAGATCGACGAAGCGGTCGTGCACGGCATCGACGACGAAGAAGCGCTCGGCCGAGGTGCAGACCTGGCCGGTGAGGTGGAAGGCGGCGGTGACGGAGCCGGCCGCCGCGACGTCGAGTGGGGCGTGTTGCGAGATGATCAGCGGATCGCTGCCGCCGGCCTCGATGACGCAAGGCTTCATGCGCTCGGCGCACGCCACCGCGACGGCCTTGCCGGCGGCAACCGAGCCGGTGAAGGCGACGGTATGGGTGCGGTCGGACCCGGTCAGCGCCTGCGCCGTCGCAGCGCCGCCGGGCAGGCAGGAGACGAGGCCTTCGGGCAGTGAACGGAACACCGTCATGTAGTCGAGCGTCGACAATGTCGTCGCCTCGGCAGGCTTGATGACGCAGGCATTGCCGGCGGCGAGCGAGGCGGCCACCGTCCAGCACATCAGCAGGATCGGGAAGTTATAGGGCATGATGTGGACGGAGACGCCGTAGGGCTCGTAGCGCGCGTACTGGAAGGAACCCGCCTGCGTCGTGCCGGCGACCTTGCCGGCCTCGTCGCGCGCCATCTCGGCATAGTAGCGGAAGATCGGTGCGCAATTGGCGATCTCGCCAATCGCTTCCGGATAGGGCTTGCCCATCTCGCGCACCATCAGCTCGGCGCAGCGGGTGAAGTCCGCCGCCTCGATGGCATTGGCCACCGCGTGCAAATGTTTGGCGCGGCTCTTGGCGTCGAGTTTTTTCCATGCCGCCTGCGCTGCGGTCGCGGTGGTCAACGCGGCGTCGATCTCACCATCGCTGGCGGCGGCGATGGTGCCCACCGTTTCGAGCGTCGCCGGATCGATCACCGGCTTTTGCGCACCGGTCGTCGGCCGGTAGTCCGGATTGACGAAGTATACCGGACGGTCGGGCGAGAACTGCATGGAATGATCCTCCCGGTCCGCTCAGCGGATCATGTAGACCTTCTTGATCGTCTCATGCACGGTGCAGACGCCCTTCCAGTCCTGCGGGAAGAACGCCGCCGTGTCGGGTTCGATCTCGATCACCTCGCCGGATTCATGCACATAGGTGCAGCGTCCCTCGAGGAAGTGGCAGAACTCGTCGCGGGTGACGTGGCAGTGCCATTTGCCCGGCGTGCAGATCCAGAGCCCGCATTCCGAGCGGCCTTCCGGCCCCTTGTAGAGGAGCTTGCCAGAGGTGTGGGACTGTCCCTCGATCATGGTCGGGATGACGCCCCAGTCGACGAGGTCGGTGATGGCGAGCGGCGATTGCATGGTCGGCGTGGTCATCGATTTTATCCTGGATTTCGTTGCGTGCTTACCGGCACATGAAGGCCTTGGTCAGCGTTTCTGTGATTTTAGAAGTGCCGGTCCAGCCGGCTGGGAAGAAGACCAGTGTCCCGGCCTCGACCGGGATCGTCTCGCCATTCTCGTGGATGTAGGTGCCGCGCCCCGACAGGAAATGGCAGAATTCGTCAACCGCGAAGGTGATGTGGCGCGTGCCGGGCGTGCACGACCAAAGCCCGCATTCGCTCGATCCGTCCGCGTGCTGGAACAGGACCTTGCCCGACGCACGCGGCGAGCCGGCGATAGGGTCGGCGCCGGCACCCCAGTCGTCCAGTTGCACGGTCGAGGCCTTTGGCCAGTGCGGTGTCGGCATGTCGAGTTCCTCGGTTACGCCAGCATGTAGATGTTGCGCATGGTCTTATGCACGGTGCATTCGCCGCTCCAGCCGGCCGGGAACAGCACCACCGTCCCGGCTGTCACCTCTATCACCTCGCTGTCGTCGGATTTGTAGGTGGCGCGACCTGAGACGAAGTGGCAGAGCTCGTCGCGCGGGATCTTGAGCCGCCAGCGTCCAGGCGTGCAGACCCAGATGCCAGATTCCGGCTGGTTGTTCGGACCCTTGTGCACCAGCCTGCCGGTCGAGTGCGAAGCGCCCTCCAGCGCGTCAGGCTGCGCGCCCCAGTCGACGAGATCGGCGCGGGTCGAGGCCTGGTGGAGGTGCGGCGCGGAGGAGGTCACAGCAGCTGCTCCAGCAGCCCGGCAGCCTTCTCGGGGCCGTTCTGCGACTGCATCTGCGCCGATGCCCTGGCGAGCTTGGCCTTGATCGCCGGATCGGTGAGGCAGGCCTCGATCTTCGCGATCAGCTCGGCATCGCTCCAGTCATAGCGCGGCATGCCGAAGCCGCAGCCGATCTCGCCGACGCGGGTGGCATTGTCGTGACCGTCCCAGACATAGGGCATGATGATCGCCGGCTTGCCGAAATAGAGGCACTCGGTGAAGGAGTTGTTGCCGCCATGGTGGATCACCGCATCGACCTGCGGGATCACCGAAGGTTGCGGGAACCAGCTGTCGACAATGACGTTGCCGGGCACGTCGGTGTACTGGTCCTTGTAGCCGCCGACATTGACCAGCGCCCGGTAGCGCGTCTTGCCGAGCGCCGCGATGATGCGCTTCAGGAGGTCGACGTCGCCGGCCCCCAGGCTGCCGAAGGAGACGTAGAGCAGCGGCCCGTCATTGTTCTTCGCAAAGGTCGGTATTGCGTAGGGCTTCTCCTGCCGCACGCAGCCCTCGAGATACTGGAATTTCGCCGGGTCGAGCGGATGCCGGCGGTTGAACTTCGCCGCCTGCGGATAGAGCAGCAGGTTGAGGTAGGGCGAGGCCTCGAAGAACTGGCCGATCGGATAGGGCGCCTCGCCATTGGCGGCGAGGAAGGCGTTGAAGTCGTCATGGATCGGCTTGATCACCGCGTTGAAATGGTCGCGGTAGCGCTTGTGGCCGGCGTGGTCGTCCTCGGCGCAGCCGGAAAGATGCGGCGGGATGTCCTCGTCCTCGATCTCGTTTTCCGAGCAGGAGATGACCCGCACCCAGGGCTTGCCATACTGCTTGATAGCGGGAAACAGGATGACGTTGTCGACCGAGATGACGTCGGGCTTGATCTTCGCGAGCACCCCGGCCAGATCCTTCTGTGCCCATTTGGCGCTATCGACGATCGCCGTCCAGCAATCCTTCACGTAGTTGTCGACCTGGTCGTAGGGCGACTTGCGGAAATTCGGGATGTGGCCGTTGATGAAGTCCTCCCAGAACTTGGCCATCTGCTCCGGCGGCATCGGCTCGGAGAGGTTCACCGGGTGCGCCTCGAAGCCGTAGCCCTTGTAGACGTCGACAAATCCGGGGTCGGACAGGAACACCGCCCTGTGGCCGCGCGCCTCGACCGCCTGGGCGATGCCGACGGAATTGAGCGCCGGCCCGAAGGCCGCTTCCGGGAAAAACGCGATGGTCTTCTGCGCCATGGTTTCAATCTCCATCAA
>NZ_RZOI01000621.1:0-3673 GCF_004022645.1 Mesorhizobium sp. M4A.F.Ca.ET.020.02.1.1
CTCCCCCTCAAGGGGGGAGATTGGCAGCTCCGCCGACGGTGCTCTTCATTCAACGTTGGTGATTGGCGAAAGCCAACGCGAAGTTCGATCTCCCCCCTTAAGGGGGAGATGGCCGGCAGGCCAGAGAGGGGGGCCTTGGCGCCAGCCTTTCGCGATTCTTACACCAGCGGTGCCAGCTGATGCCTGCGCCGTCCGCTTCTGCAGCCAAATCCGAATTCCCCTGGTGGCTGGCAGCCGCCCTCGTCCTCGCATTGGTCGCCGCTCTGTTCATCGCTTCCAGCGACCTCTACGCCCAGGTCTTCGCCACGGTCGCCAAGGGGATCGGCATCACCGTTTTCGTCACCGTGGTCGCCTTCGCGCTGGCCTCGGCGATCGGGCTCGGCATCGCGCTGATGGGGCTGTCGAGCTCGCGGCTGCTTCGCCAGATCGCCCGCTTCTATGTCGAGATCATCCGCGGTGTGCCGATCCTGGTGCTGCTGTTCTGGATCGCGTTCGCCGGCGCGCCGGCCTTCGTCGCGGCGTGGAACGCGCTGACAGCGCCGCTGCAGAGCGCCGGCTATCTCGGCGAATTGCAGGTGCGCGACGTCTCGCTTCTGTGGCGCGCCATCATGGCGCTGACCATCGGCTATTCCGCCTTCATCTCCGAAGTGTTCCGTGCCGGCATCCAGTCGGTCGAGAAGGGCCAGATCGAAGCGGCCAAGGCGCTGGGGCTGACGCGCGCGCAGCGCTTCCGGCTCATCGTCTTTCCGCAGGCGATCCGCACCATCCTGCCGCCGCTCGGCAATGACTTCGTCGCCATGGTCAAGGATTCCTCGCTGGTCTCGGTGCTCGGCGTCGCCGACATCACCCAGATGGGCAAGATCTACGCCGCCGGCTCGTTCCGCTTCTTCGAGACGTATTCCATCGTCGCTTACATCTATCTGATCCTCACGGTCGGCCTGTCGCTGGCGCTGAGGGGGCTCGAGAAACGGCTGCGCCGCCAGCACCAGCAATAGCCGCCCGCCAAAGACCGCGCTACGATCCTCGCCGCGCGGTAGCGGAGGAGGACAATCGATGAATTTCGACAAGGCCAATGCGGCGCTGGACTCCGTCTACACGGCCGACACGCCGGAAGCGCTTGCCAAGGCCTATGCCGAGTGGGCCGCGACCTATGACAGCGAGACCGCCTCGCTCGGTTATTTGCTCCCCTTCCTGATCACAGCCTGGGTGGCGCGCCACGTGCCTGTCGGCGAAGGTCCGCTGCTCGACGCCGGCTGCGGCACCGGCCTCTCCGGCCCGTCGCTCAAGGCACTGGGCTATGGCGACATCGCTGGGCTAGATCTTTCGGACGACATGCTGAAGCTCGCCGGCAGTCGGCAGGCTTATGGCGAGCTGAAGAAGGGGATGCTCGGCGGGCAGCTGCCCTGGCCGGACGGCCATTTCCGCGCCTTCTTTTCGACCGGCGTCTTCACCATCGGCCACGCGCCAGCCTCCGGCCTGCATGAGCTGGTGCGCATCACGAAGAGCGGCGGCCACGCCATCTTCACCGTGCGCGACCAGGTGTTCGAGAGCGGCGGCTTCCATGCGGTGTTCGACGAACTGGAGCAGGCGAAGAAATGGCGAGCCGTGGAGCAAAGTCTGTGGTTCCGCTGCTACGCGATCGGCGATCCGGAAGCGCTGGTGAAGACGTTTGTGTTTGAAGTGATGTGAGCGCCGCCCTCTTCCCCTTCTCCCCTGGGAGAAGGGGCCTCGCGAAGCGAGGTCGGATGACGGCACTCCTCCCAACACCCATCATCCGTCTCGGCGCTGCGCACCGATCCACCTTCCCCACAAGGGGGAAGGGAAAGCCGCACCGCCGCCCGCAATTGCCGAAAAGGCAAAACATTGATATGAGCAGCGCCATGGAAGAGCTTTTCGGCGATCCGGCTTATAAAAGTTTCGTGCTGCAGGACAGAAAGCGCCTGCCGTCGCGATTTGCCGCGCGCGTCTGCGGCGCGCTCACCAGCCGACTTAGCCAGGCCGACTGATCGCAGTCGTGGCGCCGGACTGCCGGCGTCTACTCTCCCCCTTTTCATATCGACGGATTTACGCACATGAGCGCACCGCGCACCCTCTACGACAAGATTTTCGACGACCATCTGGTCGACCGTCAGGACGATGGCACTTGCCTGCTCTACATCGACCGCCACCTCGTCCACGAGGTCACTAGCCCGCAAGCCTTCGAAGGCCTGCGCATGAGCGGCCGCAAGGTCCGGCATCCGGAAAAGACGCTGGCCGTGGTCGACCACAACGTGCCGACCTCGCCCGAGCGCAAGTTCGGCATCAGGAACGAGGAAAGCCGCATCCAGGTCGAGGCGCTGGCCCGGAACGCCAAGGATTTCGGCATCGACTATTATTCCGAGAACGACATCCGCCAGGGCATCGTCCACATCATCGGCCCGGAGCAGGGTTTCACCCTGCCCGGCATGACCATCGTCTGCGGCGACAGCCACACCTCCACGCACGGCGCCTTCGGCGCGCTCGCGCATGGCATCGGCACGTCGGAAGTCGAGCATGTGCTGGCCACCCAGACGCTGATCCAGCGCAAGGCCAAGAACATGCTGGTGCGTGTCGACGGCACGCTGCCCGAAGGCGTCACCGCCAAGGACATCATCCTTGCCATCATCGGCGAGATCGGCACCGCCGGCGGCACCGGCTATGTCATCGAGTATGCCGGTGAGGCGATTCGTGCGCTGTCGATGGAAGGCCGCATGACGATCTGCAACATGTCGATCGAAGGCGGGGCGCGAGCCGGCCTGATCGCGCCGGACGAGACGACCTTCGCCTATGTCAAGGACAAGCCGCGCGCGCCGAAGGGCGCGGCGTGGGACGCGGCCCTTGCCTACTGGAAGACGCTGCATTCCGACGAAGGCGCGCATTTCGACAAGGTGGTGGTGCTCGACGCGCAGAAGCTGCCGCCGATCGTCTCCTGGGGTTCCTCGCCGGAGGACGTCGTCTCCGTGCAGGGCTTCGTGCCCAACCCGGAAGAGATCACCGATGAGAACAAGCGCTCCTCGAAGCTGCGCGCGCTCGACTATATGGGGCTGACGCCCGGCACCAGGATCACCGACATCCAGCTCGACCGCGTGTTCATCGGTTCGTGCACCAATGGCCGCATCGAGGATCTGCGCGCGGCCGCCAAGGTGGTCGAGGGCAGAAAAGTCAATCCGCGCGTCAACGCCATGATCGTGCCGGGCTCCGGCCTGGTCAAGGAACAGGCGGAGGCCGAGGGTCTCGACAAGATCTTCCTCGCCGCCGGTTTCGATTGGCGCGAGCCGGGCTGCTCGATGTGCCTCGCCATGAACGACGACCGGCTGAAGCCGCACGAGCGCTGCGCCTCGACCTCGAACCGCAATTTCGAGGGCCGGCAAGGCTTCAAGGGCCGCACCCATCTGGTGTCGCCGGCCATGGCGGCGGCGGCAGCGATCGCCGGCCATTTCGTCGACATCCGCGACTGGAAATAGGCGGCCGCGACCTACCGCATACAGAACCCAAGCAGACCCCGAACCATCCCGATGGTTCGGGGTTCTTCTTTGCCCACGCCGCCGGTTTTTTCGGCAAAGCGGCCTTGGCTTAACCGCTTGTTTGGGCTTGCGCTTTAGCATCTTCCCTGACTAAGCGGGGAAATCACAGTCGTTTGGACACGGGTCTGCTC
>NZ_RZOI01000622.1:0-3671 GCF_004022645.1 Mesorhizobium sp. M4A.F.Ca.ET.020.02.1.1
GCTGCCGTGGGCGCTGAACCGAACTGGTGGCTGATCGCCGGGATCGCGGCGGTCGTGGCCGTGGTGGTCACGATCCTGGTGATCAAGGCCCGCCAGCACAAAGACCGCGCGGCGGCTTACAAGGCGGCTGCGGCTGCTGTATAAGCCGCCTGGGTAGATCGACGCGGGCCGGGGAGTGCTTCACTCCTCGGCCTTCTCTTTTCCTGGCGCTACGATCGTGTGCCATTTCCAGCCGGCGTATTTGTCGGCGCGCTGCCTGATGTGCGTGTACCGCTTTAGGTTCTGCCAAGACCGATGACCGGACACGGCGGCGACGTGCGGGATATTCCAGCCAAGTTCGAATAGCCGGCTGATGCCTTCGTGCCTGAGGTCGTGAAACCTGAGGTCTTCGATCTCCTTGAGCGCGCACGCTTCGCGGAAGGCGAGGCCGATCGTGTCGGGCTTGTAGGGGAAGATCGCGCCCTTGCCGCGCGGCATGGTCTGGATAATCGCCAACGCCTCGGGCGGGAGATCGCACCAGACATCATTGCCGGTCTTCTCGGTCGGGTTCTTCATGTCGCGGACCAACACGCGGCTGTGCTCCTCGTCCAGGTCCGCCCAGGTGATCCGGGTAATCTCCTCCTGCCGCCGCGTCGAAAAGATCGCGAACGCCGTAAGCTTCGTCATCGGGGCCGCTGTCGCCTTGCGACCGGCAAAGAAGGTCATGAGCGTTTCAAGCTCCTCGATCGTCGGCCGGCGCTCACGGGCCTTCGATCGGCCGATGAGCCCCAGGCGCTTCGCGACAATGCGGGCGTCATCGATCGCCCTGGTATCGAGCGGGTATCCCCAGGCCGGCCGCGCCACGGTGAAGACTTCGGACAGGTGCGATAGGTAATTCCCCACGGTCGACGCCTCGCGCGTCCTGGCAAGGCGGCGGGCAAAGTCGACCAACTGCGGGCTCCCGATCGCGCTGCAATGGAGGTCCGCAATCTCGTCCTCCTGGATCGAGGCGAGCACTTGCCCCTTGGTGCGGCCGGCTTCCTTCAAGCTGTCGGCGATGTAGGTTGCGATCACGTCTTTCAGCGGCGGATCGTCCACCTTCACGCGGTCGAGCGCGCCGGGCTGGGCAAGTTCTTTCTCGCGCTTGTCGATCCAGGCGCTCGCGGCCGGCCGGCGATCGAACGTCTTGCTCTCGCGGTGAGCCACCTTGCCCTTTTGCTTGAGGATGATCTTTGCCATAAAGGCGGTCGTGCCGTCGCCGCGCGGGCGTTCAACGATAGTCCCCATTTCGGTATCACAAGGCTCCTTTCGGGATTACTTTGTGATCCTACATGGTGAGAATGCACCGCGATATGGTCGAATGCGCAACGATGCGCAACATGTAGCGCAACGCTGGTCAACGGGCTTTGCAAGGGGAGCGCGGAAAATCAATGGTTTACAGCGGTCGATCTGTTGCCGCCTTGCCGATGTATGACTGGCCCGAGGCGAGGGGCGAGGTCGATGCGCAATGGGCGCGGCTGCGTGAAGCCATCAGGCAGAAGGGCATCGACGCGCCGGAGATACTCGTCCGCGGCAATGGCGACCTGCCGCCGGTGCCCGGCGGCATCCGCGACGCAGCCGGCAAGGTCATCGCGCCCGATCCGGCGACGCTGCCGGCGAGCGACCTCGATTTCCACGGGCTCTGGCTGCATCCGGCGCTGCTGTTCGGGCAGACCTGTTGGGGGCCGATGGAACTGGGGCTCGCGAGCCACGTCCAGGTGATCGGCCAGCCGAGCTACGATGCCATCGAGGGCGGGCAGGGCGAGCTCTATTCCAGCGCCATCGTCATGCCGGCGGACGGCGGGCCGTTCGTAGCATCGCCGGCTGATGGCAGCGCCTCGATCCCGCTCGATCTCATCCGTGGCAAACGCTTCGCCTTCAACAATCCGGATTCCATGTCCGGACTGCTCGGGCTGACGCGCGACCTGGAGGCGATGGGCGAAAGCCTCGACATTTTTGCTTCGCAGATCGAGAGCGGCGGGCATCGCTCCTCGATCGTCGCCATTGCCGAGGGCAGTGCCGATGTCGCGGCGATCGACTGCGAGAGCTGGGCGCTGGCCAAACGCTTCGAGCCGGCCGCGCGAGAAGTGAAGGTCGTTGGCTGGACCAAGCGGCGCAAAGGCCTGCCGTTCATCACCGCCCGCGCCACGCCGCCAGAGACGGTAGCGGCGTTACGCGAAGCGATCGCTGATTCAGCCCAGTAGCCGCTCGTCGAGGGGATAGCGCGAGAGCTGCGGGTTGCCGGTCTCGGTGATCAGGATCTGCTCCTCGATCTTGACACCCTCGCGTCCGCCCAGGCGGCCGATATAGCTTTCGACGCACAGCACCATGCCGGGTTCGAGCACGCCGTCCGGCGTATCCTCGGTCCAGTCGCTGGCGTGCGGCAGCGTCGGATATTCGTCCGCCAGGCCGACGCCGTGGTAGAGCACGCCGTAGCGGGTCGGGAAGCAGTCGCCGGGCGGGACCGTCGCGCGCTCGACGAGCTCGCGGAAGGAAATGCCCGGCCGCATCAGTTCGGTGTTGTGGGCGATCTGGTCGGCGGCGATGCGGAAGAGATCGCGCTGCTCGTCCGACGGTTTTCCGTCGCCGCAGAGCCAGGTGCGCGAGAGGTCGGCACAGAAGCCATACGGGCCGATCAGATCGGTGTCGAAGGCGACGAGATCGCCTTCCTTGATGACGCGCGACGAGCACTCCTGGAACCACGGATTGGTGCGCGGACCGGAAGACAGCAGCCTGGTCTCGATCCATTCGCCGCCGCGCGCGATGTTGCCGCGATGGAGCTCCGCCCAGAGCTCGTTTTCGGAAATGCCTGGTTTCAGCGCCCGTTCCATCTCGCCCATCGCCGCCTCGCAGGCGACGATCGAGCGGCGCATGGCGAGGATCTCGTCCGGCGATTTGATCAGCCGCGCGCTCTCCATCACTGCCTCGCCATTTCCGATACTGACGCCGAGGCGGGCTAGCTCCTCGGCGCCCTCCGGATTGATGTGGTCGACCGCGATGCGGTGGTTGCCGCCGCCATGTTGCGCAACCAGATCGGCGATGCCTGCGGCCCAGCGGCGGACCTTCAATGACGTCAGCTCGCCGCTGTAGAGATACATCCACGACACCGCCGGCCGCACCTCGTCGACGACCCCGGAATGATCGGACAGGTGCTCGCAGGAGAAATAATCGAATAGCACCACCGGTCCCTCGGTGGCAACGAAACAGTGGCGCGTCGGATTGTGCGCGACCCACAGCTGCATGTTGGTCGAGTCGGTCGCGTAGCGGATGTTGACGGGATCGTAGAGCAGCGCGCCGGCGTAGTCGCGCCGCTTCAACTCGGCACGTATTCTGCCGAGCCGGTATTCGCGTATGGCCGCAAGATCGGGAGCGGCAATGCCGGCCGCCTGCCACTCGGCCTCGGCGAACGCCCCGTAGCCCAGCACATGCTGGTTGAGCGAGGCCGCCTTCTGGCGGGAGGCTTCGCGCAACGCCTCGACGGAGCCGGCCGCATCCGGTTCGAACGGCATGATCTTGCGATGGCGGCCGAAGCGTTGCGTCTCCATGCGGGCTCTCCTGGTGCCGCTATTGCGCCGTGATCTTGTAGAGTCTGGTTATCGTGAGCTGGCGGGTCGTGGGCGTACCGCCGAGCAACTGAGGTACCGCAACCTGCC
>NZ_RZOI01000623.1:0-3667 GCF_004022645.1 Mesorhizobium sp. M4A.F.Ca.ET.020.02.1.1
GGTGTTGTAGGGCGTCTGCTTGTCGATGTCGGACTGGTAGATCGGGCGATCGGTGGGTTTTCCCTTGCCGCCGAACAGGCCGTAGATGATGGTCGGATCGGACTGCAGCCGCATGCCCTTGGCCAGCCGGTTGAGGAAGACGGCGGCCACGCGCGAGCGCTCGTCGCCCCTGCCCGTCTCCTTCTCGACGATCGAAGCCAGCGTAACGAAATCCTCGACATTGGCGATCGGAAGATCCGGCGCGCGCCGCTCCCAGACATCGTCAACCAGCTTCTTCTGGTCGGCGAGAAGCTTGTCGATCATCTGCTGGCGCGTGGCGCCGCGTGTGAAGCGCAGCGTGTCGGTGGCAAGACTGCCTTCCGGCGGCATGGCCGCGGGCATGTCGCCGCTCAGCGCGTCCTGCTCGGCGATGCGCTGCAGCGCCTGCTCGACCGTCAGCCCCTCGGGGATGGTCAGCGAATACATCACCGACTTGCCGCTCTTCAGGAGTTCCATGATGTCGCGCATCGAAGCGCGCGGCTTGATCTCGTATTCACCGGCCCTGAGCGCGGAATCATTGCCGGTCGCGCGCACACCAAGGCGAAAGATGCGAGCGTCGCTGATCAGGCCGCGCCGCTCGAGCTGGTCGGCGATGTCCTGGACGCCGGTGTTCGGCTTGACCAGGAAGGTGTCGCCGTTGGCCGACGGGCCGGGCTCGGTGAACGCCTGCTTGCCGAAATATAGCGCGGCGCCGGCCGCCAGGATCATCAGCATCACCAGCGAGATAACGAAATTCATGAACACGACGACCTGGCTGCGCGAGGCGCGCGAGCGTCTCGGCGGCGGCGTACCGGCCTCGGGACGCAGCGCCTCGGCCGCCGTCTTCGGGACGATCGGACCAGACGCGGCCTGCTGCTTTCCGAATTCTCCGCTGCCGCCCGGATTTGTGTTCATAGCGCCCTACCATCTGATCTCTTGGAGAGGCGAGCGTCCCAGCGGACGCGCGAACCACGCTCCAACATTTCAACCCTGCGCCTCGTGCCTTGCGAAAACCGGCTCCGACTTTCGGTCCGACGCGCGAATCCCCAAGGGCAGAGTAGGGGCGAATATGGCAAAATTGACGACAGGCCGCGCGAGCGGCCGCCGGCTCCACGCTCAGCCATTGTAACGCTGGAAGACGAGCGAGGCGTTGGTGCCGCCGAAGCCGAAGGAGTTGGACAGCGCCACGTCGATCTGGCGGGCGCGCGGCTTGTTCGGCACGAGGTCGATCGCTGTCTCGCGCTCAGGATTGTCGAGGTTGATGGTGGCGGGCGCCGTGTTGTCGCGGATGGCGAGGATCGAGAAGATCGCCTCCGCCGCGCCCGCCGCGCCCAGGAGATGGCCGATCGACGACTTGGTCGACGACATCGAGATCTTCGAGGCGGCATTGCCGACAAGGCGCTCGACCGCGCCGAGCTCGATCGTGTCGGCCATGGTCGAGGTGCCGTGCGCGTTGATGTAATCGATGTCGGCCGGCGAAAGCCTCGCCCGCTTCAGCGCCGCCGTCATGCAACGGAAGGCGCCGTCGCCGTCCTCGGCCGGAGCGGTGATGTGGTAGGCGTCGCCGGTCAGGCCGTAGCCGGTGACCTCGGCGTAGATTTTCGCGCCGCGCGCCTTGGCATGTTCGAGCTCTTCCAGCACGACAACGCCGGCGCCCTCGCCCATGACGAAGCCGTCGCGGTCGCGGTCATAGGGACGGGAAGCCTTTTGCGGCGTTTCGTTGCGCTCGGTCGACAGCGCGCGGCAGGCAGCGAAGCCGGCCAGCGAAAGCCGGGTCACAGGTGCCTCGGCGCCGCCGGCCAGCATCACGTCGGCATCGCCGAAGATGATCAGCCGGGCGGCATCGCCGATGGCGTGCGCGCCGGTCGAGCAAGCGGTGACGACGGCATGGTTGGGGCCTTTCAGCCCGTGCCGGATCGACACCTGCCCCGACACCAGGTTGATGATGTTTCCGGGAATGAAGAACGGGCTGATGCGGCGCGGCCCGCGCTCGTGCAGGATCAGCGCGTTCTCGGCAATGCCCTCGAGCCCGCCGATGCCGGAGCCGATCATGACGCCGGTCGCGCAGCGCTCTTCTTCGGTGCTCGGCCGCCAGCCGGAATCCTTCAGCGCCTCGTCGGCGGCCACGATCCCGTAGAGGATGAAGTCGCCGATCTTACGCAGTTCCTTCGGCTCGAGCACGGCTTCGGGATTGAGCGTGCCGTTGGAGCCGTCACCGCGCGGAATGACGTGGGCGATCTTGCAGGCAAGATCCTCCACTTCGAATTCGGTGACGCGCTTGGCGGCGCTGCGGCCGGTCAGCAGTTCCTTCCAGCTGTGCTCGAAGCCCATGCCGAACGGCGAAACCAGGCCAAGGCCCGTGACGACGACACGCCTCATCGCAGGTCCTCCCCGATCATGCCTGCGAAAAGCCTCAGGCAGAGGCCTTGTCGATGTACTTTACGGCATCGCCGACGGTCAGGATGGTCTCGGCGGCATCGTCCGGAATCTCGACGCCGAACTCTTCTTCGAACGCCATGACGAGTTCGACCGTGTCGAGGCTGTCTGCGCCCAGATCGTCGATGAAGCTCGCCTGCTCCGTCACCTTGTCGGCATCGACGCCCAGGTGCTCGATGACGATCTTCTTGACGCGCTCTGCGGTGTCACTCATTTGGGGCATCCTCGTCTTATGTTGAGTTGTCTTCGTTAGCGGGCGGAATGCCGCTAATCAAGCTGAAATATGGTCTTGCGGGTAACGCAACGCCACAGGACCGGTTTTTGCCCGAACCGCCGGGTTGCGGGCCGCATTACACGAAAAATGCGGGAGGTCCAAGCCGAAATGGCGCTTTTCACAACCGCCGGACCTTGGTCCGTCAACACACCCTAGATCATCGCCATGCCGCCATTCACATGAATGGTCTGGCCGGTGACATAGGCCGCTTCGTTGGAGGCGAGATAGGCAACCGCGGAGGCGACTTCGGCGCTGGTGCCCATGCGCCGGGTCGGGATCGCCGCCATGATCGTCTCCTTCTGCTTGTCGTTGAGCTTGTCGGTCATGGCCGATTCGATGAAGCCCGGGGCGACGCAGTTGACGGTGATGTTGCGGGTGGCGATCTCCTGCGCCAGCGACTTGGAAAAGCCGATCATGCCGGCCTTGGAGGCGCAGTAATTGGTCTGGCCGGGATTGCCGGTGACGCCGACCACCGAGGTGATGTTGATGATGCGGCCATGGCGGCGGCGCATCATCGGATGGGTCAGCTCACGGGTCAGGCGGAAGACGGCGGTGAGGTTGACCTCCAGCACGCTGTCCCAGTCGGCATCCGACATGCGCACGAACAGGCCGTCCTTGGTGATGCCGGCATTGTTGACGAGGATGTCGACGCCTTCGAGATCGGCCTCCGCCTTCTGGCCGAGCGCCTTGACCTCGTCGCGGTCGGACAGGTTGGCCGGGAACAGCTTCACGCGGTCACCGAGCTCGGCGGCCAACGCCTCGAGCTTCTCGATGCGCGTCCCGTGCAGGCCGACGATCGCGCCCTGGCTGTGCAGCACGCGGGCGATCGCCTCGCCGATGCCACCCGATGCGCCGGTGACGAGCGCCTTGCGGCCGGTCAGTTCGAACATTCTTCTCTCCTGATTCCAGAGAACACCCTGCTTATGGGTGGGGTGAAAG
>NZ_RZOI01000624.1:0-3658 GCF_004022645.1 Mesorhizobium sp. M4A.F.Ca.ET.020.02.1.1
TACGCGGCGGCGGCGCGTTCGGCCCGGCCTGGCACCAGGCGGCGCTCAAGGGTAACCGTCAGAACGCCTTCGACGATTTCGCCGCGGTGGCAGAGGATCTCGTCAAGCGCGGCATCACGACGGCGGCGCAGCTCGGGATCCAGGGTGGCTCAAACGGCGGCCTGCTGACCGGCACGTCACTGATCCAGCGTCCGGAACTGTTCGGGGCCGTCATCATCGACGTGCCGCTGCTCGACATGCTGCGCTACACTGAACTGCCGCCCGGGGCTTCGTGGATCGCCGAATATGGCGATCCCTCGAAGCCGGAAGAGGCGGCATGGCTGGCGGCCTACTCGCCCTATCAACATGTCAAAGTGGGTGGCGACTATCCGCCGGTTCTGCTGATGACCTCAACCGCGGACGACCGCGTCCATCCCGGCCATGCCCGCAAGATGGCGGCGCGCCTGCAGGAGGCCGGCCACGGCAGGACGCTGTTCTTCGAGGAAACGGAAGGCGGACATGGCGGGCGCGGCGATCGTCGTCCTCAAGCGGCGCAAACGGCGATGCGCTATGTCTTCCTGCAGCGGGCGCTGGAGCATCGGACGGAAAAGGGGAAACCGGTTTTCGGATAATCCGATGCACTTTCGAAAACCTGCCACGGCTTGAATTCAAGGCCAAGGGCGGCTTAAGGTGCCGCCATGGCTTGCACGAAGACATCAGGCGCCTTCGGGGTTGCGGTGCCGCCGCCACCGCGCACGCTTCGTGCTGAGCTGCTCAGGTTTTGCGCCCGCATCGGCTATTCGCCGCCCGCCTGTCTCTGACGAATCCAGCCCCGGCATTTGCCGGATTGATTCCAGAGGAAAGATCAAATCCATGACCTATCAGAACTATTCGCTGAAGCAGCTTCAGCAGATCGACGCCGCGCATCACCTTCACCCGTTCACCGACCACAAGGAACTGCGCGAGATCGGCTCGCGCATCATCACCCGTGCCGACGGGCCGTTCATCTATGATGCCGAGGGCACCGAGATCCTCGACGGCATGGCCGGCCTGTGGTGCGTCAATGTCGGCTATGGCCGCAATGAGCTGGCCGAGGCCGGCTATGCCCAGATGAAGGAGCTGCCCTACTACAACTCCTTCTTCAAATGCTCGACGCCGACGCCTGTGCTGTTGTCGAAGAAGCTGGCGGAACTGGCGCCGAAGCACGTCGGCCAAGTGTTCTACGGCTCGTCCGGCTCGGAGGCCAACGACACGGCGCTCAGGCTCGTCCGTCACTACTGGGCGCTCGAGGGCAAGCCGGAGAAGAACCGCGTCATCTCGCGCAAGATGGGCTATCACGGTTCGACCATTGCCGGCACCTCGCTCGGCGGCATGGAGCCGATGCACAAGCAGCTCGGCGGCGCCGTTCCCAACATCGTCCATGTGATGATGCCCTATGCCTACGAACTCGCGCTGCCCGGCGAAAGCGACCATGATTTCGGCCTGCGCGCGGCCAAGGCCGTCGAGGACGCCATCCTCGAGGCCGGCGCCGACAAGGTGGCCGCCTTCATCGGCGAGCCGGTGATGGGTGCCGGCGGGGTGAAGATCCCGCCGCTGAGCTACTGGCCGGAAGTGCAACGCATCTGCCGCAAGTACGACGTGCTCCTGATGCTCGACGAGGTGATCACCGGCTATGGCCGCACCGGCGAATGGTTCGCGGCGCAGACCTTCGGCGTCGAGCCCGACACCATCACAACGGCCAAGGCGCTGACGTCCGGCTACCAGCCGCTGTCGGCGCTGCTGGTCGGCGACCGCATCAGTGCGACGCTGGTCGAGAAGGGCGGCGAGTTCTATCACGGCTACACCTATTCCGGTCACCCCGTGGCCTGCGCCGTGGCGCTGAAGAACCTCGAGATCATCGAGCGCGAAGGCCTGGTCGAGCGGGTCAGGAACGACACCGGTCCCTACTTCGCCCAGGTGCTGCAGGAGCGCATCGCCGGGCACAATCTGGTCGGCGAGGTGCGCTCGATCGGACTGATGGGGGCGATCGAGATCGTCAAGGACAAGGCGACGAAGGAGCGTTACCTGCCGTCGGGAAGTGCTGCCGTCGTCGTGCGCGACCATGCGATCGCCCAAGGCATGATGCTGCGCGCCACCGGCGACACGATGATCCTGTCGCCGCCGCTGATCTGGACGCGCGAGACGGTCGACATGGCCTGCGACCGCATCGCCAGGGCACTCGATCTCGCCGAAGCGGATTTGCGCAAGCGCTGAACGAAACAGCCGGGCGTCGCCAGCGACGGCGCCCGGCTTCTCTTGGGCGTTAGTCGCGATCGTGGACCAACGGCCGGGCCGTACTGCCGTGTCCCAGCCCAGGAAATGTGCTGAAAAGCCGGATGCCGTCTGACAGTATGCGCCAGGGTTCATGTGAACCAACGGCAATTTCATGCAAGGGCAGGCGTGTATGGTGAGTTCCTTTCGTGCGGTCGTGGTCGGTGGCGGCTGCGTGGGCACAGGCATTCTTTATGGCCTGGCGAAACGCGGCTGGACCGATGTGGCATTGCTGGAGAGGACGCAGCTTACCGCCGGCTCGACATGGCATGCCGCAGGGCTCATTCCGTCCTACGCGCGCAGCCGCAACGTCGGCCGCATGATCGCCAGGTCGATTGAGATCTATGAGGGCCTGGAAGCCGAGACGGGCCAGAGTGTCGGCTGGCACAAATGCGGCCAGCTGCGCATTGCCAACACGCGCGACCGGCTCGACGAGTACAAGAGCTATATGGATGTCGCTGAGGTCCAGGGTCTGCGGGCCCGGATCGTATCGCCGGCGGAGGCGCGCGAGATCTGGCCGCTGCTCGACAACAAGGACATGCTGGGTGCCCTTTACCACCCCGACGATGGCCACATTGCACCCGCGGATGTCACCCAGGCGATGGCCAAGGGCGCACGCGACCTCGGCGCGAAGGTCCATCTCGACACCGAAGTTGTTGGGTTCGAGCGGATGCCGGGCGGCGAGTGGAAGGTCAACACATCGCGCGGCGACATCCTCTGCGAGCACGTCATCCTTGCTACGGGCAACTATGCGCGCCAGACCGGCGCCATGCTGGGTCTGGACATTCCGGCGATCCCGATCGTCCATCAGTACTGGATCACCGAGGCGGTTCCAGAGATTGTGGAGCGCAAACGGCTGGGCCTACCGGAAATGCCGATCCTCAGGGACGAGGGCTACGAGGGCTATCTGCGCGAAGAGGGGGATGGGCTGCTGTTCGGTCCCTATGAGCGCACGGAACAGCTCAAGCTGTTCGCCGAAAACGGCGTCCCGGAATGGTTCGGCGCCGATTTGCTCGATGAGGATTTCGACGCTGTTTCCTGGAACTGGGAGCGTGCCAGCGAATTGGTCCCCGCGCTGGGGCGCGCGGGCATCAAGCGGAATGTGCGGGGACCTTTCCAGATGACGGCCGATGAACTGCCGCTGATGGGACAGGCCTGGGGCCTTGAGAATGTCTGGCTCGCCGAAGGCGTGCCAGGGGGCATCCTCTGGGGCGGAGCTATCGGCTATTACCTTTCCGAGCGGATCGTGGAGGGCGGCAACAGCATCGATACGGCGGAGCTCGATCCCCGCCGCTTTGGCCACTATGCCAACAAGAACTGGACCCGGGCAAAAGTCAGGGAAGCCTGGGGTACGCACGCGGTACAGCAC
>NZ_RZOI01000625.1:0-3645 GCF_004022645.1 Mesorhizobium sp. M4A.F.Ca.ET.020.02.1.1
CGCCGACGCCGGCGAACACCGAGAAGCCGCCATGCGCCTTGGCGACGTTGTTGATCAGTTCCTGGATCAGCACCGTCTTGCCGACGCCGGCGCCGCCGAACAGGCCGATCTTGCCGCCGCGGGCGTAAGGAGCGAGCAGGTCGAGAACCTTGATGCCGGTGACCAGGATCTGCGCTTCAGTCGACTGGTCGACATAGGCCGGAGCCGGCTGGTGGATGGCGCGCTGTTCGACACCGTCGACCGTGCCTTCCTCGTCGACAGGCTCGCCGATGACGTTGATGATGCGACCGAGCAGGCCGGGGCCGACCGGCACCGAGATCGGCGCGCCGGTGTCATAGACTTCCTGGCCGCGGACCAGGCCTTCGGTGGAGTCCATGGCGATGCAGCGCACGGTGTTCTCGCCGAGATGCTGAGCGACTTCGAGCACGAGGCGGTTGCCGACATTGGAGGTTTCCAGCGCGTTCAGGATCGCCGGCAGGTGGTCGGCGAACTGCACGTCGACGACGGCGCCGATGACCTGGCGGACCTTGCCGACGGCGCCGGTCTTCTTGACGGCGACGCTCGCCGCCTTGGCCGGCGCGGCCTTTGCCGGTGCCGCCGCCTTCTTGGCTGGAGCGGCCTTCGCGGCCGCTGCCGGAGCCTGTGCCGCCGCCTTGGGGGCCGGTGCCGCCTTGGCGGCGGTCTTCGGGGTAGCTGCTTTCGCCATCGTCTTTGCCCTTTTTCGTCTTTCTGTTTCTCGCGATTTCCGCATGGAGGTCAGCGACCTCCACATGGGCACGCGACTAGAGCGCCTCGGCGCCCGAAATGATTTCGATCAATTCCTTGGTGATCTGCGCCTGCCGCTGGCGGTTGTAGGTGATCGACAGCTTGTTGATCATGTCGCCGGCGTTGCGCGTCGCATTGTCCATGGCGCTCATCTTGGCGCCCATCTCGCCGGCTGCGTTTTCGAGCAGCGCGCGGAAGATCTGGACCGAGATGTTGCGCGGAATGAGATCGGAGAGGATTTCGCCCGGCTCCGGCTCATATTCGTAGACGGCGTTGGCGCCGTTGGTCGCCTCGGCGGTGGCCGAAGCGGCGGCCGCCGGGATGATCTGCTGCGCCGTCGGGATCTGGCTGATCACCGACTTGAACTGCGAATAGAACAGCGTGCAGATGTCGAAGCCGCCCTCGTTGAAGAGGTGGATGACCTTCTTGGCGATCGCGTCGGCATTGGCAAAGCCAAGCGTGCGCACTTCGCGAAGGTCGACGCGGTCGATGATCAGCGAGGCATAGTCGCGGCGCAGTATGTCGTAGCCCTTCTTGCCGACGCAGATGATCTTGACTTGCTTGCCGTCGGCCAGGAGCTTGCGGATGTGGTCGCGGGCGAGGCGGGCGATCTGCGAATTGAAGCCGCCGCACAGGCCGCGCTCGGCCGTGCAGACGACGAGCAGATGCACGTCGTCCCTGCCGGTGCCGGTCATCAGCGCCGGCGCATCGCCACCGCCGCCGATCGCCTGGGTGATGTTGGCCAGCACCGCGCCCATCCGCTCGGAATAGGGACGCGCTGCTTCCGCCGCTTCCTGCGCGCGGCGCAGCTTCGCCGCGGCGACCATCTGCATCGCCTTGGTGATCTTCTGCGTCGCCTTGACCGAGGCGATACGGTTACGAAGGTCTTTTAATGAAGGCATGCTTCAAACCTGATCCCGTCCGTCCGGCTTCTTCTTAGGCGAAGGTCTTGGCGAAGGCGTCGATCTCGGCCTTCAGCTTGGCGCGCAGATCGTCCGACAGCGCCTTCTCCTTGCGGATGGCGTCGAGCACGTCCTTGCCGGCCGAGCGCATGTGGCTGAGCAGGCCATGCTCGAACTTGCCGACCTGGTTCAACGCCAGCTTGTCGAGGTAGCCGTTGACGCCGGCGAAGATCACCGCGACCTGCTCTTCGGTCTTGAGCGGCGAGAACTGCGGCTGCTTGAGGAGCTCGGTCAGGCGCGAGCCGCGGTTGAGCAAGCGCTGCGTGGCGGCGTCGAGGTCGGAGCCGAACTGCGCGAAGGCCGCCATTTCGCGGTACTGCGCGAGCTCGCCCTTGATCGAGCCGGCAACCTGCTTCATCGCCTTGATCTGCGCCGACGAGCCGACGCGCGACACCGACAGGCCGACGTTGACCGCCGGACGGATGCCCTGGAAGAACAGGTTGGTCTCAAGGAAGATCTGGCCATCGGTGATCGAGATCACGTTGGTCGGAATGTAGGCCGACACGTCGTTGGCCTGCGTCTCGATGACCGGCAGCGCGGTCAGCGAGCCGTTGCCGTTGTCATCATTGAGCTTGGCGGCGCGCTCAAGCAGGCGCGAGTGCAGGTAGAAGACGTCGCCCGGATAGGCTTCGCGGCCCGGCGGGCGGCGCAGCAGCAGCGACATCTGGCGGTAGGCGACTGCCTGCTTCGACAGGTCGTCGTAGCTGATGAGGGCATGCATGCCGTTGTCGCGGAAATACTCGCCCATCGTGCAGCCGGCGAACGGCGCCAGGAACTGCATCGGCGCCGGGTCGGACGCGGTTGCGGCGATGATGATCGAGTAGTCGAGTGCGCCGCGCTCTTCCAGCACCTTCACGAACTGCGCGACGGTCGAGCGCTTCTGGCCGACGGCGACGTAGACGCAGTAGAGTTTCTCCGCCTCGGGGCCGTTGTCGTGCACCGACTTCTGGTTCAGCATCGTGTCGAGGATGATCGCGGTCTTGCCGGTCTGACGATCGCCGATGACCAGCTCGCGCTGGCCGCGGCCGACCGGGATCAGCGCGTCGATGGCCTTAAGGCCGGTCGACATCGGCTCGTGCACCGACTTGCGCGGAATGATGCCGGGCGCCTTGACGTCGACGCGCTTGCGTTCGGTCGCCTTGATCGGGCCCTTGCCGTCGATCGGATTGCCGAGCGCGTCGACGACGCGGCCGAGCAGGCCGGGGCCGACCGGAACGTCGACGATGGCGCCGGTGCGCTTGACGGTGTCGCCTTCCTTGATGTCGCGGTCGTTGCCGAAGATGACGACGCCGACATTGTCGGCTTCGAGGTTGAGCGCCATGCCGCGGATGCCGCCCGGGAATTCGACCATTTCGCCGGCCTGGACATTGTCGAGGCCATAGACGCGGGCGATGCCGTCACCGACGGACAACACCTGGCCGACTTCGGAGACCTCGGCCTCCTTGCCGAAATTCTTGATCTGGTCTTTCAGAATTGCGGAAATTTCCGCGGCGCGGATGTCCATCAGCCGACCTCTTTCAGTGCAAGCTTGAGCGAATTGAGTTTGGTTTTGAGCGACGTATCGATCTGGCGCGAGCCCATCTTGACCACCAGCCCGCCGAGGAGCGACGGGTCGACGGTGACCGTGATGGCCACGTCCTTGCCGGCAACGCCCTTCAGCGCCGCCTTCAGTTCGGTCTCCTGCGCCGCCGTCAGCGCATGCGCCGAGGTGACCTCGGCCGAAGCCTCGCCACGATGATCGGCGGCGATGCGGCGGAAAGCCTTGATCATGCCGGGCACGGCGAACAGGCGGCGGTTCTTGGCGACGACGCGCAGGAAATTGCCGGCGAGCCCGCCGAGCTTTGCCTTGGCGACGATCGCGGCGATCGCCTTGGCCTGATCCTCGCTGGAGAACACCGGGCTGTTGATCAGCCGGGAA
>NZ_RZOI01000626.1:0-3611 GCF_004022645.1 Mesorhizobium sp. M4A.F.Ca.ET.020.02.1.1
CGTTAACCTTACCAAGGTTTTAACGTGAACAAGCCGATTGAGTCGTTGAACGACTCAGCGGAGCGTTTGAAAACCACCGTATCGGGTTGGCGATGCGGGGCGGCGGGCAGAGGCGGTTCGAGGAACGTGCATGAAAACCGACATCAAGGTCGAGGTGGAACGGCTGGCGGCCGATCCGCGCATAACCGACTATGATTTCTGGCGCTCGCTCAAGAACGTCAACAACGAGATCTTCCACATTGCCAACAACAACGAGCCGATCCCCTTCGACATGATCCGCTGGCGCGCCATCCTAAAGCAGGCGCGCCTGAAGCGCGGGCATTTCTGACTTATTGCCGATCCCCGGTCGCGGCCTCGAGCGGCGAGCGCGGCGCCACCGGCGACGACTGGATGATCGCCGTGTTGGTCATCGCATAAGGGATGATCCTGTCGATCACCCGTTCGAGCTCTGCCACCGAGCCGACATGCGCCAGCGCGATGAAGCAGTCCTCGCCGGTCACCCGGTCGCACTGCGCGATTTCCGGCAGCTCGCGGATGATGTCGGCGACGACGGCAAGCTGACCCGGCACCGGCCTGATGCGCAGCCATGCCGACAGTTTCATGCCGAGCGCGGCCGGATTGATCCTGACCGTGTAGGCCTCGATCACGCCGTTCTCCTGCAGCTTTCTGATCCGCTCCGCCACGCTCGGCGCCGACAGGCCGACGGCGCGCGCCAGTTCGGCCGTGCTGGTGCGCGCATCCTTTTCCAGCAGGCGCAGGAGCTTCAGGTCGGCGGCATCGAGGTCCGCGTTTTCGTTTCGAAGGCGTTTCAAGGAAATTTGCCTTTCTTTCGGAACAACTCGGTCGCATGACCCAGCGGTCATCCATATAAACCGCCCGATCTGCCTGCGATAGTGTCCGTATGAAAGATCAAGCGCAAGTCGCGGCGGCAAGCCCGGCCCTCGACACGCTGAACAGGGCCGGCCAGGGGGTTGCCGGTCCTGCCTTCTCTACCCTGGCGACCGCCCTGCCACCACATCTGTGGTTCGGCGTCAGCGCCGTGTTCCACTATCTCGGGCCGGCCTTCGCGGTGCTGCTTTTCGCCCAGGTCGGCGTGCTCGGCATGGCCTGGCTGCGCATCGCCACCGCCGCCCTCGTCTTCGCGCCGCTGACCCGGCCATGGAGGGTCTTCGCCCGCGCCGACCGGCCGACCCGGCTGTTGCTCGGCGCCTTCGGCGCCTGCCTGGCGGTGATGAACTGTTCCTTCTATCTCGCGCTCGACCGCCTGCCGATCTCGCTGGTCGCGGCGATCGAGTTTGTCGGCACCATCGGCGTCGCGCTCGTCGGCCTGCGCAGCCCGCGCAACCTCGCGGCGCTCGCCATCGCGGTGACCGGCACCTTGCTGTTGATCGACGTCAAATGGTCGAGCGACCCGGTCGGCCTGTTCTGGGCCTTCCTCAACGGCGCCCTGTTCGTCGGCTACATCGTGCTCGGCCACCGCGTTGCGGCGTCCGGCGCGGACGCCGGCATTGCCGGCCTCGGCGCTGCCATGGCGATCGCTTTCCTCGTCGTGCTGCCCGTCGGCTTCACCCAGGCGACGCCGGCCTTCTGGGCGCCGTCGCTGCTCATCGCCGCGATCGGCGTCGGCATCTGCTCCTCGGTCATCCCCTACATATGCGACCAGCTTGCCATGGCGCGGCTGCCGCGCGCGAGCTTCGCGCTGATGCTGTCGCTTTTGCCGCTCACCGCGACGCTGATCGGCATCATCGTGCTGCGGCAGGTTCCGAGCCCTGGCGATTGCCTCGGCATCGCCCTGGTGGTGGCCGGCGTCGCCTCGCACAAGCCGGCGCCGGAATGATCCACCAGAGGTGAGTGAAGCGGCGACCTACGGCGTCGGCCGGCGGACGCGACCTGCTCGCGACAAACATGGTCCCCCGGATGCGAAATGGACCATAAGCTTTTGAATAGGCCTATAGAAATTACGCACAAAGCAATCCAAGAATCGATTCCGTTTTTCGTGATGCATGCTGTAGCATGCCGGTGGAGACAGCCGTGGTTTGCGGCAGCGTCAGGCTTGGGTGGGGCATGCTGGCAAACAGGTTGGGGAAATGGCGCTCGCTCGGCCTGATGGTCCATTTCGCGGCTGAGCCGCTGACGGCGGCACGCAACGCGCATCGCGCTTTTGGCCCCTTCATTCAAGCCGAATACCCGCATTCGACCTCGGCACAGCCGCGCCGCGTCTTCATGATCGCCGATGCCGCGCTCTATCGCGCAATGCTTTCCGACACCGAGACCTGGCGCAACATCCAGATAAACGGGCGCGGCAAGCGGGGGCACGCTTCGCACCGGCTCTCCTATGGCATGACGCGACTGCGCGGCGAACGCCACGAGCACTACCGCAGACTGTTCGCGCCACCGCTTAAGCGTCCGGCGATCATGACAATGAGCCCGGAGATGGCACGCATCGCCGCTGACCAGGTTTCGTCCTGGCCAATCGGCAAACCCTTCTCACTGACCGATGCCGCCAAGACGATGGCCAAACACCTGGCGATCGGCCTGCTGTTCGGCGACGACCGGGCGCGCGCCATGCCGATCGCCGAGATGATCGCGCGGCAGATACGGGCGAGTTGGATCGTTCCGGGACCGGCCTTCTTCAGCTGGATACGGGAAGCCGAGGTACAGGAACGCGCCATCCTCGCCTGGGCGGAAGAAAAACGTGGCAACACCGATGCCCAGGACATCCTGTCCATCCTCGTCAACAACACCGACGAGGCCGGGCGACCGCCTTCGGTCGAGCTGATCGGCGGCATTATCAGCTTCGTCTTCGGCGCGGCCTATGACACTTGCCAGAATGCGCTCGCCTGGACGCTAATCCTGCTCAACCAGCATCCGGACGCAATGGCGGGCCTTGCCGCCGAGATCGACGCCGCGCTCGACGGAAAGCCGGCGACGATGGACCGGATCGGATCCTTGCCGCTGCTTGACGCCACCATCAAGGAAGCGATGCGGCTTTTTCCGCCGGTGCCGCTGATGATGCGCAAGGCAACGCGGGCAACGAGGCTTGGCGACGAACCCATCGCCAGGCATGAAGGGGTGCTGATCAGCGCGCTCACAATCAACCGCGATCCTTCGCTTTATCCGAATCCCGACAGTTTTCAGCCGGAGCGCTGGGCTTCGATCAAGCCATCGCCATTTCAGTACACCGTGTTCGGCGCTGGCAGCCATATGTGCCCCGGCGTTACCTTCGGCCTGCAGATGATGAAGATTGCGCTGGCGACCATCCTCTCGAAGCGTTCCGTGGAACTGGCGCCGGGAGCGCGCATTTCCTATCGCACGCGAGTTACGTTGGCGCCGATCGGCAATGTCCAGGTCATCATGCGCGAACGCGGCGGACCGGCGCTCTCGAGCCCGGCGCACGGGCGCTTCCGCGAACTCGTCTCGCTTCCCGCGACAGCATGAAAGGCCTCCCATGAGCGCACAGCAGACCATGGTCCGCATCTACGACCGGGTCATGAAAAGCAGCAAGCAGCGCCGCTACTATGGCGGCAGCGGCTTCTACAATTTCGGCTATTGGGCGACGGGCGCCGCGTCGCAGCGCGAAGCCAGCGAGGCGCTTGTCGACACGCTGCTGG
>NZ_RZOI01000627.1:0-3606 GCF_004022645.1 Mesorhizobium sp. M4A.F.Ca.ET.020.02.1.1
GCGCCGTCTCTTCCGAGATGTTCTGCGTGCGCGCCACCGAATGGCCGAGGAAGACCTCTTCCTGGTTGTCGCCATAGGCGACATGGCCGAGCTTGTCGGAGAAGCCCCAGCGCGTGACCATGGCGCGCGCCAGCTTGGTCGCCTGCTCGATGTCGGAGGAGGCGCCGGAGGTGATGTTCTCCTTGCCGAACTTGAACTCCTCGGCGACGCGGCCGCCCATCATGATCGCCAGGCGCGAGATCATGTACTTGTAGCTCATCGAATAGCGGTCGCCTTCCGGCAACTGCATGACCATGCCGAGCGCGCGGCCGCGCGGGATGATCGTCGCCTTGTGCAGCGGATCCGCGGTCGGCACGTTGAGCGCGAGGATCGCGTGGCCGGCCTCGTGATAGGCGGTCAGTTCCTTCTCGGCCTGCGTCATCGCGGACGAGCGGCGCTCCGCGCCCATCATGATCTTGTCCTTGGCGTCCTCGAACTCGGCCATGGTGACGAGGCGCTTGTTGCGCCGCGCCGCCATCAGGGCGGATTCATTGACGAGGTTCATCAGGTCGGCGCCGGAGAAGCCCGGCGTGCCGCGCGCGATAACCTTGAGGTCGACATTTGGCGCCAGCGGCACGTTGCGCACATGCACCTTGAGGATCTTCTCGCGGCCGACGATGTCGGGGTTCGGCACCACCACCTGGCGGTCGAAGCGGCCGGGCCTGAGCAGCGCGGGGTCGAGCACGTCGGGCCGGTTGGTGGCGGCGATCAGGATGATGCTTTCGTTAGACTCGAAGCCGTCCATCTCGACCAGCAACTGGTTCAGCGTCTGTTCGCGCTCGTCATTGCCGCCGCCCAGCCCGGCGCCGCGATGGCGGCCGACCGCGTCGATTTCGTCGATGAAGATGATGCAGGGCGCGTTCTTCTTGGCCTGGTCGAACATGTCGCGGACACGGCTGGCGCCGACGCCGACGAACATCTCGACGAAGTCCGAGCCGGAGATGGTGAAGAACGGCACGTTGGCCTCGCCGGCGACCGAGCGGGCAAGCAGCGTCTTGCCGGTGCCGGGAGGGCCTACCAGAAGCACGCCGCGCGGGATCTTGCCGCCGAGGCGCTGGAACTTCTGCGGGTCGCGCAGGAACTCGACGATCTCTTCCAGGTCTTCCTTGGCCTCGTCGACGCCGGCGACGTCCTGGAAGGTGACGCGGCCGTGCGCCTCGGTCAGCAACTTGGCCTTCGACTTGCCGAAGCCCATGGCGCGTCCGGAGCCGGACTGCATCTGGCGCATGAAGAATATCCAGACGCCGAGGATCAGGATCATCGGCAGCCACGAGATCAGGTAGCCGAACAGCGAGTTGGAACCGTCGGATTCAGGCCGGGCGTTGATGGTGACGTTCTTGTCCTGCAACCGCGACACCAGCGACGGATCGCCGGGCGAATAGGTTTGGAAGCCGGTCGAACTGTCGGTGTAGGTGCCGGAAATGCGGGCGCCGGCGATGGTCACCGTCTTGACCCGTCCAGCCGCGACATCCTGCAGGAACTGCGAATAGGCGACCTCGCTCGAAGCGCCGCGCGTCTGCGGCGTCTGGAACAGGTTGAACAGGGCGATGAGCAGGACCGCTATGATCGCCCAGAGCGCGAGGTTGCGATAGTTCGGATTCATCTATTGTCCCGTTGGAGCCCGCGGACGGACACGCATGATCAGAGGAAGCTTGGGCCTAACATAGGGAGAGCGCCTCCCCTTGCCAAGCATAACAGCACGTGTGGGTTAAGCTTTCGCCCAATCATCAGGCGGCACTGTGGCCGCGGAAAGGCAAGGCCGGGAGCGGCGGCGCGCCGATCAGCCGGGCCACGGCGGCGGCGGGCGCAAGATCGAAGGACGGTAGGAAGCGGGCAAAAGGCGCAACGGCAGGGACGACGCCAATCTCCGTGAGAGCCGCGCCCTCACCGGGAAAACCGATGCATTCCGTCCCGCGCCACAATGCCGGCTCGGCGGCTAGCGCCGCGCGCGCAAGACTTGGTGGCGCGCCGCCCTCGGCAACAGCCCGCTTGCCCGCCGTGGCCGCGCCGAGCGGCGCGATCAACAATGCGCCTTGCCTGTTGCTCAGCGTGACGCGCCGGCGACCGTCCCAAAGGCCGTTATTCACGGCCAGCGCCGCCTCAGGCAGGCCGCGCGATTCGCGGCGGAGGTAGATGCCGGAGCGCCTGGCGTCGATCACCGTCCGCGACAATGTAGCGCAAAGCGGTCCGGCCCGAAACCGCTCGAACAGCGCTTGGCTACGGATCGCATCCGGCAGGAAGGCAACGCCCCCGACGGTCGCAAGCAGGATGCGCAGGGCATAGACGGCGGCCTCGGCATCGCCGGGTGCGGCGAAAGCAGGATCGAGACGGATGAGGCCGGGGACCGGCATGCCGGCAAGGTCGCGGATCAGCATAGCCGCGTGCCGCCCAAGCTCGTCACGACTCGCGGCGGCCTGCCCGGCCGACGCGGTCGCCTCCGCGAAACGCCGCGCGCCATCGTCACCCGCAAGAGCGGCCCGCATGCGCGGTCGCTCGAAATGCTGGTCGACATTGGTCGGATCCTCGGCCCAGCCGATGTTGTGGCGCCGCAGCACATCGCGCAGCGCCGCGCGTCGCGTGCCGAGGAATGGCCTGACGATCCAGCTTTGCCAATCATAGAGGGTGGCCGGCGCCATGCCGGCAAGCCCGCGTCCCTCGCTGCGCGCGCCCTCGTCGCTGGCCTCCTCGTCAGGTCTCCCTTCTTCACGGGCCGCTTCTTCACGCGCTTGCCGCATCAGCACCGTCTCGGCCTGGTCGTCGGCGGTGTGGCCGGTCAGGATGAGGCCGATGCCTTCTGCATGCGCCGCCTCCGCCAGCAGCCGGTAGCGCGCCTCGCGCGCGGCGGCGGGCAGGCCGGACGATGGCTTCATCCCCGACCAGACGATGGTGCGGTGCGCGATGCCGCGCTCGGCGCAGAGCCTGGCCACGCCGCGCGCTTCCGCCGCCGAGCCTGGCCGCAGATCGTGATCGATCGTCACCGCCAGCAGCCTGGTTGCGGGCGCAGTTCGGTCGAGATGGGTCTTGAGGAGGATGAGAAGGGCGGTCGAGTCGCTGCCGCCGGACACGGCCGCAATCGCGCCGTCAGATAAATCGATGTCAGAAAAAAGCCGTTCCGAAAGGTCAGGCCCGGTGTCGAGCATCACTGGGTGTCGCCTAAAAGTGGTCCCGATTTGGGGACACCGACAGGCAAGCGGAAAGCTAACACGCCGCGAGCGCCCGTTCCTGCTTGACGCGCTCCTTGAGCGCGCTGGAGATGTCGGGATAACGCTTGCCGATCTCGCCGAAAGTGGCGCAGGCCACATCGTTCTGCTTCAGCCCGACCAGCGACACGCCGAGCTTCAGGAGCATGTCGGGAGCCTTCTTGGCCTTCGGGTAGTCCTTGCTGGCGGCGAGGAAAACCTCGGCCGCGTCGCGGTATTTCTGCTGGCCGAGCAGCGATTCACCAAGCCAATAGTGGGCGTCCGCCGCCCTGGAGTCCTTGGGGAAGCGGCCGATGTGATCGCGGAAACCCTGTTCGGCGGTGCCGTAATCGCCCGACAGGATGAACTGGTAGGAGTTGCGGTAGAG
>NZ_RZOI01000628.1:0-3597 GCF_004022645.1 Mesorhizobium sp. M4A.F.Ca.ET.020.02.1.1
CATCAGCGCCACTGTCATGCCGGCGGTGGCGCCGTTGGTCAGGCTGACGTTCTGCGGCGAGGCGTCGAGGCCGCAGAGGCGCAGCCACTCGACCGCCACGGCGCGGTGGCGCGGAAAGACCATGTTCGGGCGGAAGGACAGCGCCGAGCTCGCCGGCAGGTTTTCGGCGAGCCAGCCCAGCGCCTGCTTCAGCCGCTCCAGGTGCATCGGCTCGCAGACCGGCTTGAGGATCGAGAGGTCGATGACCTCGCCCAGTCGCTCGGGAATGTAGGGCGGCTCCTCCTCGCGGCGTTGCGTCTGGACGAAGCTGCCGCGGCCGATCTCGCCGGAGATAAGGCCGCGCCGAATCAGCTCCTCATAGGCGCGGCTCACCGTTTGCACTGACAAATTCAGGTCTTCGGCCAGCCGGCGATGCGTCGGCAGACGGGCGCCATTGGCGAGGCGCCCGTCATGGATGGCGCGGGCAAACTGGTCGGCGAGCGACTGATAGGCCGGGCGGCGGATGAGGGCGGGATCTGGCTGCCACAATGTCATGACTTATTAGAGATCGAAATCAGTGCAATTGACAATCGAAATCATGCGCCGCCATGGTGGCGGGCAGCAAAAGGTGGACGCCGATGGCCGCAGCGAAACTCGATCCGATCGACCTCAAAATCCTCGACGCCATCCAGCGCGACGGGCGCATCACCAAGCTGGCCCTGGCCGACAAGGTCGGCCTGTCGCCGACGCCCTGCTGGATGCGGCTGCGCAAGCTGGAAAAGGCCGGCATCGTGGCCGGCTACCATGCCTCGATCGCCATGCGCACGATCGCGCCGGTGGCGACCGTGCTGATGGAGGTGACGCTAGCCAGCCACCGCCAGGCCGATTTTGACCGCTTCGAGCGCGTCATCCGCGACATCCCCGAGATCGTTGCCTGCTGGTCGGTCGGCGGCGGCGTTGACTACGTGCTGAAGGTGATGGCGCGCGACATCGATGCCTATCAGCGACTGGTCGACGCCCTGCTTGAGCGCGAGATCGGAATCGACCGCTACTTCACCTACATCGTCACCAAGACAGTGAAGGAGGGGACCGTGCTGCCGGTGGCGGATTTGTTGCCGGGGCAAGGGTGAGGGCTCAGCAAGGCCCCCTCATCCGCCGCTTCGCGGCCACCTTCTCCCCGAGGGGAGAGGTCGGATTGCCCCGATTGCCCTCGCAATTCGGTTGGCAATCCGGGTGAGGGCCTCTGTCTCAGTTGCGGTGGCTAGAGAGATCGCCCTGCTCTCCCGGCGAATAGAGACAATCTCTCTACCTGCGGCTGCCGAAACAGCCTCTCTGTCTCGGCCACGGGGCTAGTTTCTCCACATCGCCTTGGCACCCGGAGACCTGATCGATGTCCGCGCATCTTGCTTGCACGAACCGCCATGAAGCGCTCGACCGGCTTGCCGACCGTCGGCTGCTGCGTGCGCTCGCCTATGTCGACGGCCATTGGACGGCGAGCGAGGCGGCGGAAAGTTTCGAGGTGACCGATCCCGCGACCGGCGCCACCATCGCCTTCATTGCCGCGCTAGATTCCGGGCAGACGACAGAGGCGATCGATGCCGCGTCCCGCGCCTTTCCCGCCTGGCGGGCATTGCTACCGCAGGAGCGCTCGAAGATTTTGCGAAAATGGTTCGAACTGATCATTGCCGCCAAAGAGGATCTGGCGCTGCTTATGACGCTCGAACAAGGCAAGCCGCTGAAGGAGTCGCTCGGCGAGATCGACTATGCCGCCTCCTTCGTCGAGTGGTACGCCGAGGAAGCTAAACGCCTCAACGCCGAAAACGTCACCAGCCATCTGCCGGGCGCCGAGATGATGGTCCGGCGCGAGCCGCTCGGCGTCGTCGGCGTCGTCACGCCGTGGAATTTTCCATCGGCTATGCTCACCCGCAAGGCGGCCGCCGCCCTTGCCGCCGGCTGCACCATCGTCGCGCACCCCTCCTCAGAAACGCCGCTGTCGGCGCTGGCGCTGGCCGAACTCGGCGAGCGTGCCGGTCTTCCCGCCGGTGTCTTCAACGTCGTCACCGGCAATGCCCGCGCAATCGTCGGGCGGATGTGCGAGGATGTCCGCGTGCGCGCCATGAGCTTCACCGGCTCGACCGAAATCGGCCGGCTGATCGCCGCGCAAAGTGCGCCGACCATGAAGCGACTGATCATGGAGCTCGGCGGCCATGCACCGCTGATCGTGTTCGACGACGCCGATATCGACAAAGCGGTTGCGATCGCGCTGGACGCCAAATTCGCCACCTCCGGCCAGGATTGCCTGGCCGCCAACCGGATCTATGTGCAGCGGCCGCTCTATGACCGCTTCTGCGCCGCGTTCGCCCACCGCATCGAGCGGCTCCGCACCGGCAATGGGCTTTCTGGCGAGGCCGATATCGGTCCGCTGATGCATGAGCGCGCCGTCAAGAAGGTGGAGGAGCAGGTGGCCGATGCACTCGCGCGCGGGGCGCGGTGTCTCGCCGGCGGCAAGCGCCACGCCGCCGGCCCGCTGTTCTACCAGCCGACGCTGCTTGTCGACGTGCCGGACGAAGCCCTGATCATGCGCGACGAAACCTTCGGCCCGGTCGCCGCGGTGACGCCCTTCGACGACGAGGCAGAGGTCGTCGCCCGCGCCAACGCCACCGAATATGGGCTCGTCGCCTATGTCGTGACCGAAAGCGGCGCCCGGCAGGCGCGCATGGGCCGTGCGCTGGATTACGGCATGGTCGCCATCAACCGGGTGAAGATCACCGGCGCGCCGATCCCGTTCGGCGGCGTCAAGCAGTCCGGCATCGGCCGCGAAGGCTCGCGCCACGGATCAGAGGCCTTTACCGACCTAAAATACCTGTGTCTCGATGTGGCCTAGGACCGCCCGGACCGCCGTCCTCAAGGAGTGAAAAAGATGCTTGAACAATCCAACGAACTCTCAGCCTGGGACCGTGACCACTTCTTCCATCCCTCGACCCATATGGGCACTCATGCGCGGGGCGAATCGCCGGCGCGCGTCATGGCCGGCGGCGAGGGCGTCACCGTCTGGGACAACAATGGCAAGAAAAGCATCGACGCCTTCGCCGGGCTCTATTGCGTCAATGTCGGTTATGGCCGCCAGAAGATCGCCGATGCCATTGCCACCCAGGCAAAGAGCCTCGCCTACTATCACGCCTATGTCGGCCACGGCACGGAGGCTTCGATCACCTTGGCCAAGATGATCGTCGACCGCGCGCCCGAGGGCATGTCGAGGGTGTATTTCGGGCTCTCCGGCTCGGACGCCAACGAGACCAACATCAAGCTGATCTGGTATTACAACAACGTGCTCGGCCGGCCGGAGAAGAAGAAGATCATCTCGCGCTGGCGCGGCTATCACGGCTCGGGCGTGATGACGGGCTCGCTGACCGGGCTCGACCTGTTCCACAACGCCTTCGACCTGCCGCGCGCGCCGATCCTGCACACCGAGGCGCCCTACTATTTCCGCCGCGCCGACCGCTCGCAGAGCGAGGAGCAGTTCTCGCAATATTGCGCCGACAAGCTGGAAGAAATGATCCTCGCCGAAGGTCCGGAGACGGTCGCGGCCCTCATCGGCCAGCCGATCCTCGGCACCGG
>NZ_RZOI01000629.1:0-3591 GCF_004022645.1 Mesorhizobium sp. M4A.F.Ca.ET.020.02.1.1
CCATATTGTCTGTCCACAGATTGCGCCAGATCGCCGTCTTCTTCGACAGGTTCTCGTCGACGATCTCCGAGGAGAAGGATTCGAAGCTGAGGTCGTCGCTATAGCCAATGGCGGTCAGCGCATCGAAGATCGCGGCGAAGTCGATGCTGCCGGTGCCGAGGAAGCCGCGATGGCTCTCGCCGATATGAACATAGCCGATTTTGCCGGCGGCGTTGCGGATGGCCAGTCCGGCATCGGCCTCCTCGATGTTCATGTGGAAGGAATCGAGGTGCAGGAAGATGTTGTCGGAACCGCTGTCCTCAATGAGGGCCAGCCCCTGCGCGGCGGTGTTGAGCAGATTGCTCTCGAAGCGATTGACGATTTCGAGGTTGAGCGTGACGCCGGCGGCCTTGGCCGTCTCCGCCACTTTGGCCAGCGTTGCGGCGCTGCGGTTCCACTGGTCGCGCGTCGGCGCCTCGGTCTGCAGGCCGTGGCTGGTCGAGAGTATGCCGCCGACCTTCTGGCCGCCGAGATCGCGGGTGAGCGCGATGGTGCGGTTGAGGATGTCGACGCCGCGCGCGGCGCTAGCCTTGTCGGCACTCGATATATCGCCGTCGGCCGGCAGGCCGATGCTGATCGCGACGCCAAGGCCGAGATCGGCGATGCGCCGGGCAAGCCGACTGATATCGACATTGGCCGGATCGAGATAGGAGAACTCGATCAGGTCGAAGCCGGCTTCCTTCGTGTTGGCGAGCGTGCGCTCGAGGTCCGCCTGCGCCGAGCTCGCCGACCAGACGAAAGAATGGATTCCAATGCGCGCCATGATCGTCTCCATCTGCTCAAATCTTGCGAGCCGCAGTTTGGCTTCTGTCGCTCTCGGCGCCGATTGCCAGATCTCGCCAGCGATCACGATAGCCGGCTAACCCGGCAAAGTGCGCGGCATCAACGGGCTCCGGCGTTTCGGCGGCCATGCCTCGACCGGCGCTCTCGAAGGCGAGAGCGGCGGCGCCCGTGGCGCTGCCTTCCAGCGTGGCGCCCTGCAGGAAGGGCTGGCCGGGCCGTAGCTGCGCCAGCAGACTGGCGAGCAGGCCGCCCGCGTTCAGCCCGCCATCGACGATGACGGTGTCTTTGGAATGGATCAGGTCGAGCGACAGATCGACCATCAGCGCCACATAGAGCAGCGCCACCGCAGCGCGTTCTTCTCTGTCGGGCGCGCCGCCGATCACTTCGCCGACGCGATCAGGCATCGGACCGCCCGGCGCGAAGCTGGGCAGGGCCATTATGCCGGCGTCGATCACCCGCTGTATCGAAGCCGGCGATATGGCGCCTTGCCAGCCGGCGCTGATCACCGCGAATTCGCGCCCACCCATGAAGCGGATGGTCGGCACCGGACCGCCGTCGACATCGACATTGACCAGCATGTCGCGGTCGCGGTCGAGCACGTCCAGCGGGCAGTCGGGATTGAGCACGACCACCCAGGTTCCGGTCGAGACCGCTGTGAGCGGACCAAGTTGCTGCCGGCGATAGGCATGGAGCGCGGCATTCGAGTCATGGACGCCGTTGTGGATGGCGACCGGCCTGCCGGCCTTGCCGAAATGCTGCTCGCCGATGACAGCGCCGGCGCGCGCGAAAGCAGGCATGCGGCCGAGCCAGCTCTCGGCGTCGACCAGCGAGGAGAAGTCGCGCCGGCGCGGCGCCCACAGATGCGAATGGCAGCCGAGATAGGACACTTCCGAGACGGCGCGGCCGCCGAAACGCCAGCTCCAATATTGCGGATAGCCGAGGATCGATGTCGCCGAGGCGAAGGCGCCCGGCTCGACCTCGTTCAGCCACAGCATGTGGCGGCCATAGTTGAAGCCGAGCGGCAAGCGCGGCGAGAAGGTCTCGGAGAAATCCGGGATGCGGCGATCGATGCGCGCCGCGACCTCGGCAGGCGGCTCCTGCTCGTAGTCGAGGATCGGGTGCGTGAGCGCCGTATCATCGACCAAGGCGAAGGTGCAGCCATGGCCGGACACCATCAGCCCTTCGATGCCGTGACTGTCGACCGCTTCGTTAACGGCAGCGAGCGCCCAGTCATGCAGTGCCGCCTCGTCGAGCACGCTGAAGCCGTCCCTGTGTGTCCAGATCGGCCTCGTGCGGCGCTCGTCGAGAATGCGCCCGTCTTCCCCGAAGACGAACAGCTTCGAATTGGTCTTGCCGAAATCGAGCACCGCCACTTTCACTGGACGGCCCCCGAGGCGGAGGCGATCCGCACCATGACGCCTGCATCTTCCAGCATACGCGCATCGGCGTCGGACAGGCCGTCATCGGTCACCAGCGTGCCGATGCGCGACAGCGGCAGCGCGACATTGCGGGCATGGATCGACAGCTTGCGGCTGTCGGCCAGCACCACGATCTGGTCGGCGCACAGGCTCAAATCGACGATCGAGCGGACCAACAGCGGATGCGATTCCAGCACGCCTTCCTGGCTGAGCCCCTGGGCGCCGACGAAGAACTTCGCGGCGTAGAAAGGTGCGGCCTGGGCGAGCGAGTGGATGATGCCGGGCTCGCGGTGAAGATCGCCGCCGGCGATGGTCAGGCTGCAGTTGCCATGGTCGCTGAGATAGGCAGCGAGCGGCATGGAATTGGTGAACAGGCGGATGTTGCGGTCGGCGAGCCTGACGCCGAGATGAAAGCAGGTCGAGCCGCCATGGACGATGACCGCGTCGCCGTCGCGCACCATGGTCGCGGCAAGGGCGGCGATCCGCCGCTTGGCCTCGACGGCGAGGTCGCGGTTCTCGTCATAGGGCCTGGCATAGGCGATGCCGGCCTGGGCTACACCGTCGAGCGCCGAGATGCCACCATAGACCTTGCGCGCCTCGCCAGCCCCGTCGATCTTGTCGATATCGCGCCGGACCGTCGCCGCCGAAACGCCAAGCCGCTCCTGCAGCTCGCGCACCGAGGCGAACGGGCGATCCCGCAAGATCTCGACGATCTGACGCTGGCGGCCGGAGTCGCTCAACTTTTCCTCCCGATGTCGCTTGGCGTAACTTACTCAAGCCCGATGGGAGAGCAAAGTCATTTCTGACGAAAGAAGATCATGATTGACGTAGATCGCTCGTATCTGCGATACCGACGTCGGCTCCCTTGCAGGAATTTCGAGCGGAAAGCACGACGCGGCCGGCAGTTGCGAAGGACAGCGACATGGCGCCATTGGCCATAGGCATCGACATCGGCACTTCCGGCGCGCGCGCCGTCGCCATGCGCCCGGATTTTTCCATCGCCGCGCGCGCCGCCGTTCCACTCGACCGCTTTGGCGCCAACAGCCGCGACCCTGTCGTCTGGTGGGCGGCGGTCGAGGCAACGCTGAAGGAATTGCTCTCCGCCATCGATCGCGCGGCGGTGCGTTCGATCGCCGTCGACGGCACGTCGGGCACCGTGCTGCCAGTCGACGCGGTCGGACGGCCGCTGGCCGAGCCGCTGATGTACAACGACAAGGTTCCGGTCGACACCATACTCGCCGTGATCGCCCGCGAGGCGCCGGAAGCAAGCGCCGCGCACGGCGCGACCTCGGGCCTCGCCAAGGCACTCTCTTTCCAGCGCCTGCCCGGCGTCGCCTGGATGCTGCACCAA
>NZ_RZOI01000062.1:0-16007 GCF_004022645.1 Mesorhizobium sp. M4A.F.Ca.ET.020.02.1.1
ATGGAGGCCTGCTCGATCGCCTCGCGCACGCCGAGCCCGCGATCGCGCAGCTGGTTGGCGAACTCGACGATCAGGATGCCGTTCTTGGCCATGACGCCGACCAGCAGCACCAGGCCGATCTGGCTGTAGGCATTGAGGCTGGTTCCCGAGAGCAGGAGGGCGAAGATCGCGCAGGCGAGGCCCAGCGGCACCGTCGCCATGATAATGATGGCGCTGACGAAGCTTTCGAACTGGGCGGCAAGCACCAGCAGGATGATGACCAGCGCGAAGCCGAAGATGGTGATCATGGCGCTGTTGGTCTCGCCCAGCGTCGCCGCCTCGGCGAGCGGCAGGATGCGGCTGCCCGGCGGCAAGAGCGGCGTGGCAATCTCCTCGGCGCGGCTCAGCGCGTCGCCGAGCGCGAAGTCGCCTGACAGGTTCGAGGTGATAGCGACCGACGGCTGCTGCTGCTCGCGCGTCAGCGATGGCGGCACGGCGCGTTCGGTCAGCGTCGCGATGGTCGACATCGGCACGAAGCGGCCGTCGCCGGTCTTCAGGAAGATGTTCTCGAGGTCGGTCGGGTCGTTGATCGGGTTGGTCGTCGAGACCAGCTTCACGCCATAGCTGCGGTCGGCGATGTAGACGTCGACGACGTCGTTGCCGTCGAGCATGGCCTGCAATGTGTCGGCCAGCCCGGTGATGTCGATGCCGAGGTCGGAGGCGCGCTCGCGGTCGATGGCCACGGCCAGCTGGGGCTGGGTCGGGTCGACGGAGAGCCGTGGCGACTGGAAGCGCTGGTCCTTCTGCATCTCGGCGATGACCTTGCCCGCCGCCTCGCCGAGCGCCTTGCGGTCGTTGCCGACCAGCGCGAACTGCAGGCCGTTGCCGGCGCCGCGGATACCAAGGCTGTTGGGCTGCACCGGGAACACCCGCACGTTCGGCACCTGCCTTGTCAATCGGCTGATCTCGGCCACGATCTCCCGCTGGCTGCGCGCGCGTTCGTCCCACGGCGCCAGCGTCATCACCATGAAACCTGAGTTGTAGGCGCCGTTCTGGCCTGCGTTTTCGAAGGTGCCGCGGATCTCGCCGGATTCGCGCAGCGGCTGGATCAGCCTCTCGATCTTCTGCATCTGCTCGGTCGTGTAGTCGAGGCTGACGCCTTGCGGGGCGCTGATGCGCAACAAGACGACGGCGCGGTCCTCGCTCGGCGTCAGCTCCTGGCGGATGGTGCCGAAGAGGGTGAAGGCGATGCCGGCGAAGAGCAGCGCCACCAGCACCACCAGCCACGGCGCGCCGAGGCAGGCATGCAGGCAGCGCCGGTAGGTCGCGTTCAGCGCGCCGCCGATGCGGGCGCCGATGCCCTTGCCGCCTTCATGGTGGAGCGAGGCGCTGGACAGCATGCGCGAGGCGAGCATCGGGCAAAGGGTGAGTGCGACCACGCAGGACAGCAGCACCGACATCGCCAGCACAAAGCCGAATTCGCGAAACAGGCCGCCGGTCTGGCCGGGCAGGAAAGAGATCGGCACGAAGACGGCGACCAGCGTCAGCGTGGTGGCGATGACGGCGAAGAAGACCTCCTGCGCGCCAAGCACGGCCGCCGCGCGCGGCCCCATGCCCTGGTTGCGCCGGCGCACGATGTTTTCGAGCACGACGATGGCGTCATCGACGACGAGTCCGGTGGCCAGCACCAGCGCCAGCAGCGTCAGGATGTTGACCGAAAAGCCGGCGAGATAGATCGCGGCGATGGTGCCGATCATGGCGACCGGCATCGACAGGCCGGGGATCAGCGTTGCGCGCCAGTCGAGCAGGAAGGCGTAAATGACGATCAGCACAATCGAGACAGAGAGCGCCAGCGCGATCTCGACCTCGTGCACGGCGCCGTTGACAAAGACCGCGTCGTCGCTGGTGACCTTGATCGACATTCCCTGTGGCAAGTTCTCCTGCAGCTTGGCGACGGCCGCCCTGACGCCGGTCGAGATGTCCAGCGTGTTCGATTCCGCCTGACGGATGATGCCGAGGCCGATGCCGGTCTTGCCGTCCGAACGCAGCGCCGTCTGGCCGACATCGGGACCGAGCGTGACGGTTGCGACGTCACGGATGCGCGTCTTGCCGGCGATGATGATGTTCTCGAACTCCTCCGGCGTCGTCACGTCGGCCGTGGTGCGCACGATCAGATCCTGGTTGGTGGTGGTGATCGAGCCAGCCGGCGAATCGAAGGCGACCGAGGCGAGCGCGGCCCGGAGATCGGCGACGGTGAAGCCGTGGCTGGCGAGCTTGTTCTGGTCGACGTCGATGCGGAAGATCTTGTCGCGCTCACCGGAAACCTGGACGTCGGCGACGCCCGGGACGGCGGCGAGCTCGTCCTCGATCTGATCCTGGACGATCACCGTCATGTCCTGCACCGACATGGTGTCGGAGGTGACCGCCAGCCGCATCACCGGCTCGGAATTGGCGTCGGCCTTGACGATGCGCGGCCTGTCGGCCGTGCCCGGTATCTGGTTGGAGATGCGGCTGACGGCGTCGCGCACATCGGAGGCGGCGACGTCGAGATCGACGTCGTCGTTGAACTCGATGGTGACACGGCTGTTGCCGAAGGAGGAAGTCGACGAGATAGACTTGACGCCGGAGACGCGCGCGACCGCGCCCTCGATCGTGTCGGTCAGCTCGCGGTCGACGGTCTCGGCTGCGGCGCCCTCGAAGGTGGTGCTGACGGTGATGACGGGACGGTCGACATCCGGCAGTTCACGGATCTCGACGCCATAGAAGGCGGCAAGGCCGGCGACCGCGATCAGTGTGTTCAGCACCAGGGCCATGACCGGCCGGCGAATGAACAGCGCGGTGAAGCCGCTCTCGCTGGCGGTGTTGGCGCCGCCGCTCATGGGCTGTCAGCTTCGGCGGCGCGCTGCTGCTCGCCGGCGATGCGGACCTCGCCGCCCTCGCTGACGCTCTGGGTGCCTTCGGTCACCACCATGTCGCCGCTGACGATTGGCGCGTCGATTAGCACTGTCTCGGTGTTGCGCTGGATGATGCGCACGGGAACGCGTTTGGCCTTGCCGTCCGCGACCGCCCAGACATAGGCGCCGTCGGAACCCCACAGGATGGCCAGCGGGCTAACCGCCGGATAGGAGTCGCCCGGAAATTTCATGCTGATCTGGAACGACATGCCGGCGCGCAGCGAATCCGCCGGGTTGGCGATTGTCGCCTTGACCAGCAGCGTGCGGCTGGCCTCGTCGATATGGTTGTCGATGGCCGAGACGGTGCCGGTGTAGGCTTGGCTCGGATTGGCGATCGGCGTCGCCGACAATTGCGCGCCGACCTTGACGGCGGCGGCGAAGCGCTCGGGCACCAGGAAGTCGACCAGGATCGAGGAGCGATCGTCGAGCGTGGCGATGGCCGACTGGCTGGTCACGTAATTGCCGGCGGAGATCGGCAGGATGCCGACCGTGCCCGAAATTGGGGCCACGATCGAGCGGCGCTGCAGGGCGAGCTCGGCGTCGCGCAGCGCCAGCTTGGCGTTGGCCAGCGCCACTTCCGCATCGGCGACGGCGACCGGCGTCGCGGCATTCGAGGCGCGCAGCGACTTCACCCGGTCGAGCTTGTCCTGAGCGTCCTGCAGGCCGACCTTGGCGCGGTCCTCGGCAATCACCTCGGTGTCGGAATCGAGGGTGGCGATGACCTGGCCCTTGTCGACATGGGTTCCGGAGGCGACCAGAAATTCGACGAGACGGCCGGAACTGTAAGGGTTGACCGTGACCGAGGCGTTGGCTCGGCCGGTGCCGATCGCCTGCAGGCGGTCGTTGATGGTGGCCGTGCTCGCCGGCAACGCGACGACATTCGCCGGTTGTCGGTTGCTGTCGCGGCTGCTTGCCTGCTTCGCCGCGTCGACGGCGCCGGTCGTCTGTGCCGATGTCGCGGCGTCGGCCCATTCGATACCCCAGCGTGCCAGCACCTCATGCGCGCCCGGGAAAAAACGTACCCAGGCGGCCGCGGCGGCCACCAGGATCACAAGCGCAAAAACGATCTGTTTCCAGGCGGCCATCGGCACTCCGGTCGGCAAAACGTCTACAGGTTTCCCCAAGCAAAAAACGCAGCAACGCACCCCGGCAATGTGCGAAGCCACGCGATATCATGGCTTTATGGCAATTCTGCCGCTGCCATGCACATTAAATCTGCGTAACGTTGGCGGGCCGCCGGCACGGATACCGGGAGGTCAGCGCAAGCCTTCCAACTCGCGGATGCGCTTGGCGCCGTCGGCCTCAAGCTGCCTTGTGACGGCGCCGATCAGCGTCTCGGCGACGACGAAGAGGGCGGCCGAGGAATCCCAGGCCGAGGGCACAGCGGTGCGTCCGGCGATGACATGGCGGGCGAAGCGGGCGATCGGCGACAGCCATTGATCGGTGAACAGCACGATCTGAACGCCGCGCTGATGCGCGGTCTCGGCAAAGCGCACCAGACTGTCCTGGTAGCGCCTGATGTCGAAGATCACCAGCACGTCGCGCTTGCCCATGTCGATCAGCCGGTCGCGCCAGATGCTTTCCTGTCCGGCGAGGTGGTAGACGTCCGGCTGGACGATGGCGAGGTGCGCGGCCATGTAGCGCGCCAACGGATCGGTGAAACGGCCGCCGATCAGGAAGGTCTTGCCGCGCCTGGCGGCGAGCAGTGCCCCGATGTCGGCAAGCTGCTTCTCAGACAGGTGCCTGAAGGTCTCGCGCATGTTCTCGAGCGTCGCCTCCAGCATCGGCGACACCGCGCCGCCGCCGGGCGAGGCCGGGTTGAGCGTGCGCGACGCCGGCGACTGCAATTGCGCCGCCAGTTCGTCCTGCAGCGCCGACTGGAATTCCGGATAGTTCTGGAAGCCGAGGCGGGCGACGAAACGCAGGATCGTCGGCGAGGACACGCCGGCTGCGGCCGAAAATTCGGCAACCGTCTTCAGCCCGATCAACGGATAGTTGGCGATCAGCGTCTGCGCCGCGCGCCGCTCGCCGGCCGGCATGGCGCCAATGCGGTCGGAAATCAGTTCGGCGATGCTGGAGATCATGGTTTTCCCCCACCTATTGGCCCGGTCGACGCTATTCCCCGAAATCGCGTTTGACAAAGCCGGACAAACTGTATGAAATCATCCGCACGGGCGCAATGAGACAAAATACGTAACATACGATACAGCGCTCCCCAGGGGACGACTGACTATGGAGACAGCACGGCCCGCCAGCCCTGCATCGCCTGAAACCGTAGGGGTAACGAACCCCGGCGGGGCGAGCCCGTTTGTTCTGACTTGCGACCACGCCTCCAACTTCCTGCCGGCCGAATTCGGCACGCTCGGCCTGCCGGCGGAGGACCTCTCCCGCCACATCGCCTGGGATCCCGGCGCACTGCCGGTCGCCCATCGCATGGCCGCCGCGCTCGACGCCACGCTGATCGAAACCCGCATCTCGCGCCTCGTCATCGACTGCAACCGGCCGCTCGATGCGCCGGACCTTGTGCCGCCGATAAGCGAGACCACGGTCATTCCCGGCAATGCCGGTCTGTCGGACAAGCAGCGCGCCCGGCGCATCGACCTGTCGTGGCGGCCGTTCCACGACACGATCGCGCGCATCATCGACGAGCGGCTGGCGCGTGGGCAGGAAACGCGGCTCGTGTCGGTGCATTCCTTCACGCCGGTCTACAAGGGCAAGAGCCGGCCCTGGCATATCGGCATCATCCATGACGAGGACCGCCGGCTGGCGGTGCCCCTGATCGCGGCGCTCAAGCGGCTCGCCGGCGTCGCCGTCGGCATCAACGAACCCTATTCGCCGGCCGACCGCGTCTATTTCACGCTGGAACGGCATGCGCGCTCGCGCGGCCTTGCCTGCGCGATGATCGAAATCCGCAACGACGAAATCTCCGGCGAGGCCGGGCAGCGGAAATGGGCGGATCTGCTCACCGGCATTTTTTCTGATCTGGAGCCCGAGGAGGCCAGCGGCTCCCGACAACGCGCAGTGGGAAAGTCAGTACAATCGGCCAGCTAAGAACTAAAGGGGACTTCAAATGACAGCACCGGGTTATACCGAAGTTGATAAGGCGGAGGACGTAAAGCACCTCCACAGCATGGGCTACGCCCAGGAACTGGAGCGGCGCCTCAGCCGCTTTTCGAATTTCGCGGTTTCGTTCTCGATCATCTGCATCCTGTCCGGCGGCATCAATTCGCTGGCGCAGGCCACCTCCGGCGCCGGCGGCATCGGCATCGGCATCGGCTGGCTGGTCGGCTGCTTCGTGTCGCTGACCTTCGCTGTCGCCATGTCGCAGATCAGCTCGGCCTATCCGACGGCCGGCGGCCTCTACCACTGGGGTTCGATCCTCGGCAATCGCGGCACCGGCTGGGTGACGGCCTGGCTCAACCTGCTCGGCCTGATCACTGTGCTCGGCGCCATCAATGTTGGCACCTGGACCTTCTTCGTCGGCGCCTTCGGACCGGCGCTGGGAATTGAAGGCAATCTGACCAACCAGATGATCTTCCTGATCATCATCACCGGCGCCCAGGCACTGATCAACCATCTCGGCATCAAGCTGACGGCGAAGCTCACCGACTTCTCCGGCTATCTCATCTTCTTTGGCTCGATCCTGATCGCGATCGTCTGCCTTGCCGCCGCCGAGACCTGGGACGTCAGCCGTCTCTTCACCTTCCACAACTACTCGGGCGATGCCGGCGCCGGCGTCTGGCCGTCGGTGTCGAACGCCTGGGTGTTCGCGCTCGGCCTGCTGCTGCCGATCTACACCATCACCGGCTACGACGCCTCGGCGCACACCTCCGAGGAAACCATCAAGGCGGCCAGTTCCGTGCCGCGCGCGATGGTCATGTCGGTCATCTGGTCGGCCGTCTTCGGCTACCTGTTCCTGGCCGCCTTCATCCTGATGATCCCGAACATGGACGATGCCGCCAAGCAGGGCTGGAACGTGTTCTTCTGGGCCTTCGACCAGCGTGTCAGCCCCGGCATCAAGGAGTTCGTCTACCTCGTCGTGTTCGTCGCGCAGCTGCTTTGCGGTCTCGCGACGGTCACCTCGGCTTCGCGTATGATCTTCGCCTTCTCGCGCGACGGCGGCCTGCCGGGTTCGGCGGCACTCGCCAAGGTCAGCCCGACCTATCGCACACCGGTGGCGGCGATCTGGACGGCGTCGATCCTGTCGGTGCTGTTCGTCTGGGGTTCGACGCTGGTTTCGGTCGCCGGCACCTCGGCCTACACCATCGTGGTTTCCTGCACGGTCATCTTCCTGTTCCTCTCCTTCACCGTGCCGATCGTGCTCGGCATGTTGGCCTGGGGCACGCCGAAGTGGGACAAGATGGGCCCGTGGAACATGGGACGTGGGATCTTCATGCTGTTCGGCGTTCTCTCCATTCTGTCAATGATCCTGATCTTCGTCATCGGCATCCAGCCGCCGAACGACTGGGCGCTCTACATCACCGTAAGCTTCTTCATCCTGACGGCGATCGTGTGGTTCGCTTTCGAGCGCAACCGCTTCCAGGGCCCGCCGCTTGGCGACATCATCGCGGCGCGCCAGGCAGCGATCAAGGCAGCCGAACAGGCGGTCGGCGAGACCGGCCACTGACGTCTATTTCCATGGCCATGGCCGGCCTGGCGCCGGCCATGGTTTCGTTCCCCCTCTCAAAAGACCAAGCGCTGGAGTGCCAAAGGAATGGCCGGAAATTTCTCGTTCGATCAATTGAAGAAAGCGGTCTCCAATGGCGAGATCGACACGGTGCTGGCCTGCATCGTCGACATGCAGGGCCGGCTCGCGGGAAAGCGCTTCCTGGCCCAGTATTTCGTCGATACCGCGCATGGCGAGACCCATGGCTGCAACTATCTGCTGGCCTGCGACATCGATATGGAGCCGGTGCCGGGCTACAAGGCGGCAAGCTGGTCGAAGGGCTATGGCGACTTCGTCATGAAGCCGGACCTGGCGACGCTGCGGCGGCTGCCGTGGCTGGAAAAGACGGCGCTGGTGATCTGCGACGTGCTCGATCACCACGACCATGAAGATCTGGCGCATTCGCCGCGCGCCATCCTGAAGAAGCAGGTCAAGCGGCTGAAGGATCGCGGCTATATCGGCTACTTCGCCTCCGAGCTCGAATTCTACCTGTTCAACGAGACCTACGATTCCGCCCGCAAGAAGCACTGGCAGGGCCTCGACTCGGCCTCGCCCTACATCGGCGACTACCAGATCGGCATCACCACCAAGGAAGAAGGCGTGATGCGCCGGCTGCGCAACGAGATGGAAGCTGCCGGCATTCCGATCGAGAACTCCAAGGGCGAATGGGGCCCGGGCCAGGAAGAGATCAACGTGCGCTACGCGGAAGCGCTCGATATGGCCGACCGCCACGTCATCCTGAAGAACGGCGCCAAGGAGATCGCCGATTCCGAAGGCAAGTCGATCTCCTTCATGGCCAAGTACAATTACGGCCTCGCCGGCAACTCCAGCCACATCCACAATTCGCTGTGGAGCGCCGACGGCAAGACGCCGCTGTTCTTCGACAAAAACGCCGAATGGACGCTGTCGACGCTCGGCCAGCAATGGGCCGCGGGCCAGCTCAAATACGCCAAGGAGTTCACCTGGTTCCTGGCGCCCTACATCAATTCCTACAAGCGCTTCCAGGCCGGCACCTTCGCGCCGACCAAGATCATGTGGAGCGAGGACAACCGCACCGCCGGCTTCCGCCTGTGCGGCGAGGGCACCAAGGGCATCCGCATGGAGTGCCGCATCGGCGGCGCCGATTTGAACCCCTATCTCGCCTTCGCGGCGCTGATCGCATCCGGCCTTGCCGGCATCGACGAGAAGCTGGAGCTGCAGAAGCCGTTCGTCGGCGACGCCTACCAGGCCTCGCGCCTGCCCGAGATCCCGAAGACGCTGCGCGATGCGACAGAGACGCTGTCGAAGTCGAAGATGCTGAAGCAGGCCTTCGGCGAGGATGTTGTCGAACACTATGTGCATACGGCCCGCTGGGAGCAGTTCGAATACGACCGCCGCATCACGGATTGGGAACTGCACAGGGGGTTCGAGCGGTACTAAAGCTGTAATCCGCGTTGACTGAACCTAACTAAAGCTGTAATTTCTCAGTTAGGCTCAAGGAGCGCGAAATGGGAAAATATTCGCCTTTGCGTACGTATCTCATGGCTCAGACCCGTGAACGGATTCCGATGTCGTTCAAGGACATCGAGAGGCTGCTTGGCGAGAAGTTGCCGGCGTCCAAGCAATATCCGGCCTGGTGGAGCAACAATCCCAGCAACAATCCAATGACAAAGGAATGGCTGGCTGCGGGATTCCAGACGGAGTCAGTCAACATCGCAGGCGAGAATCTGATCTTTCGACGCTCTAAGGCAGATGCTCGGCAAGGAAGTGGTCAAGCATATGGCAAGTCTGCAGGCGGGCTAACCGAGGCAAGGAGTTCGGGGCGTCGTCCCGGCTTCATCGAGGACAAGGTGGATTTCAATAATGCTCCGCACATGAGCGGCGAGAACGAGGAATATATCGTGCCGCCACGCGGCGCCGATCCGTTGTTTGGATGCATGGCCGGCACGCTCACGCTGCTTCCGGACGTCGACTATACCGCTCCCGCGGATCCGGACTGGGGCAAAGTCTATGACGACTGATGGAGTGCTGCTGGACACTTGCTTCATGCTGTGGCTGTCGACGGACCAGCCGGTCGCGAGGACGGCGGTTGATAAGGTGACCAGTGCGCGAAAAAATGGCGACGTGATCGCCGTTTCGGTCATGTCGGCTTGGGAAATCGGCATGCTTGTGTCGAAGGGCCGGCTTCCATTCATCAAGTCGCCGCTCGGTTGGTTCGAAGGGTTCGTGCAAGCCGGTGCGACGAGCGTCGAGGGGATCGACAGCGAGCTTCTGGTGGAGTCCTCGTTTCTGCCTGGCGCCGTTCACAACGATCCGACGGACCGGATCATCATAGCCACTGCCCGCTCGAAGAACCTCGCAATCATTACCCGCGATCGCGCCATCCTTGCTTATGGCGCGGCCGGCTTTGTCAAAACAGTCCCTTGTTGATTTTGGAGACGCCTTCTTGGAAACGGTCAAACTCAAATCCCCCATCGACGGCTCGATCTATGCCGAGCGGCCGGTCGCGACGGACCAGGCGATCAACGCCGCGGTCGAGCGCGCCAAGGCGGCGCAGGAGAAGTGGGCCGAAACACCGGTCGTCGAGCGCGGCAAGTACATGCTGGCGATGCTGGAAGCGCTGGTCGCCATGAGCGACGAGATCGTGCCGGAGATCGCCTGGCAGATGGGGCGCCCGGTACGCTATGGCGGCGAGTTCGGCGGCGTCAAGGAACGCGTCAACTACATGGTCGAGATCGCCGAACAGGCGCTGAAGCCGGTGATGGCCTCCAACCCGAAGGACGGCTTCCGCCGCTATGTGAGGAAGGTGCCGCTCGGCGTGGTCATGGTCATCGCGCCGTGGAACTACCCCTATCTCACCGCCGTCAACACCATCGTGCCGGCGCTGATGGCCGGCAGCGCGGTCATCCTCAAGCACGCGGCGCAGACGCTTCTGGTCGGCGAGCGCTTCCAACAGGCCTTCGACAAAGCTGGCCTGCCCAAGGGCCTGTTCCAGAACCTGGTCATGAACCACGGCCAGACCGAGAAGCTGCTCGGCTCCGGCAAGATCGACCATGTCAACTTCACCGGCTCGGTCGCAGGCGGTCGCGCCATCGAGAAAGCCGCGGCCGGTACTTTCATGAGCCTCGGCCTCGAGCTCGGCGGCAAGGATCCGGCCTATGTGCTGCCCGACGCCAAGATGGATCATGCGGTCGCCAATCTGGTCGACGGCGCCTTCTTCAATTCCGGCCAGTGCTGCTGCGGCATCGAGCGCGTCTATGTTCACGAGAAGGTCTATGACGAGTTCGTCGAGGGCTTCATTGCCGAGACCAGGAACTATGTCGTCGGCAATCCGCTGGAACAGGCGACGACGCTGGGGCCGATGGCGCAGGCGCGCTTCGCCGACCTGATCCGCGAGCAGAAGGCCGAGGCGCTGCGCAAGGGCGCCACCGCGCATGTCAACATGAAGGTGGCCGAGGACAAGGCAGGCTCGCCCTATCTGGCGCCGGAAGTGCTGACCAATGTCGACCACCAGATGAGCGTCATGCGCGAGGAGAGCTTCGGACCGATCGTCGGCATCATGAAAGTGCGCAACGACGAGGAGGCCATCGCGCTGATGAACGACAGTCCCTACGGGCTGACGGCATCTATCTGGACGCGCGACACCGAACGCGCGGTGGCGATCGGCGACCGCGTCGAGACCGGCACCGTGTTCATGAACCGCTGCGACTATCTCGATCCGGCGCTGGTCTGGACCGGCGTCAAGGACACCGGCAAGGGCGCAGCACTTTCGGCGATCGGCTACGACAATCTGACCCGGCCGAAATCCTACCACCTGCGCGAAGCGATCTGATTTTTCGAAAGACAAGCAATGTCCAAGCTCATCTCCAAATGGAACTACCCGACCACCGTCCGCTTCGGCGCCGGCCGCATCAAGGAACTGCCAGACGTGTTGGCAGCCACAGGCATCAAGCAGCCGCTCTTCGTCACCGATCCTGGGCTGGCGAAATTGCCGGTCGTCGCCTCGACGTTGAAGATTCTCGACGACGCCAAAGTTCCGTATGGCGTGTTTTCCGAGGTCAAGCCGAACCCGGTCGATTCCAACCTGACCGCCGGCATCGCGGTGTTCAAGAAGGGCAAGCATGACGGCGTCATCGCCTTCGGCGGCGGCTCGGCGCTCGACCTCGGCAAGCTGATCGCCTTCCAGGCAGGGCAGACGCGGCCGGTGTGGGACTTCGAGGATGTCGGCGACTGGTGGACGAGAGCCGATTCCGACGCGATCGCGCCGATCATCGCGGTGCCGACCACCGCCGGAACCGGGTCGGAAGTCGGCCGCGCCGGCGTCATCACCAATGAGGAGACGCACACCAAGAAGGTCATCTTCCATCCGAAGCTTTTGCCGGCGATCGTGATCGCCGATCCGGAGCTGTCGGTCGGCATGCCGGGCTTCATCACCGCCGGCACCGGCATGGATGCGCTGGCGCACTGCCTCGAAGCCTATTGCGCGCCGGGCTATCATCCGATGGCCGACGGCATCGCGGTGGAAGGCATTCGGCTGGTGTTCGAGAACCTGCCCAAAGCCTTCGCCAACGGCAAGGACCTTGTTGCCCGCGCCCACATGATGAGCGCCGCAGCGATGGGCGCGGCGGCCTTCCAGAAGGGGCTCGGCGCCATCCACTCGCTGTCGCATCCGGTCGGCGCGCTCTACGACACCCATCACGGCATGACCAACGCCGTGTTCATGCCCTACGTGCTGGCCTTCAACCGTGACGCCATCGACGAGCGCATCGCCCGGCTCGCCGCCTATTGCGGCATCAAGGGCGGCTTCGACGGTTTCGCCAAGGCGATCATCAAGCTGCGCAAGGAGCTCAAGGTGCCGCATGCGCTGCCCGGCCTGATCAAGGGTCTCGACATGGACAAGAAGCGCAAGGGGCTGATCGCCGACATGGCGGTGGTCGATCCGACCGCCAGCGGCAACCCGGTCAAGCTGACCAAGAAAGGGGCACTCACGCTGCTTGAAAACGCCATCGCCGGCGCGGTGTGAGCGGCGATCGCGGCGCCGGAAATTGATCTTGAAACGAGGGGAAAGGGAAGGGGATAGGGCAAAAGGCAAGGAGCGGAATGCTTAGCCGGAAAAATAATCGCGGAGCGATTGCTACAACCGGTTAAAAAGAGTTTACTTTTTCGTACTGCGGCGTGCCGGTTTCATAAGACTTTCATCTGGCTGTCACACGAAAACGATACCGCATCGCAGGCGTCCACTGGCGTCAGTTCAACGGAGAGAACACATGTTCAAATTCACGGGGAAAGTGCTTTCCCTTTCGGCCGCGGCGCTGTTTGCGTCGACGGTGATTTCGTCCGCGGATTCGCTGGATGAACTCGTCAAGGCGGCCAAGGCGGAGGGCCAGCTCACCACGATCGCGTTGCCGCATGACTGGTGCGGCTATGGCGCCGTCATCGACGGCTTCAAGGCGAAGTATCCGGAACTCAAGATCAACGAACTCAACCCGGATGCCGGCTCGGGCGACGAGATCGAGGCGATCAAGGCCAACAAGGACAACAAGGGCCCGCAGGCGCCCGACGTCATCGACGTCGGCCTGTCCTTCGGCCCGTCGGCCAAGGCCGATGGCCTGATCCAGCCCTACAAGGTGTCGACCTGGGACTCGATCCCGGACAGCGCCAAGGATGCGGACGGTTTCTGGACCGGCGACTATTACGGCGTGCTGTCCTTCCTGGTGAACAAGGATCTGGTCAAGGAAGCGCCGGCTGACTGGGCCGACCTCTTGAAGGCAGACTATGCCAATACGGTTGCGCTCGCCGGTGACCCGCGCGCCTCGAACCAGGCCATCCAGGCCGTCTACGCCGCCGGCCTTTCCGGTGGCGCGGCCGCTGGTGAAGCCGCCGGCACCGCCGGTCTCGACTTCTTCAAGAAGCTCAACGCCGCCGGCAATTTCGTGCCGGTCATCGGCAAGCCGGCGACGCTCGCCCAGGGCCAGACGCCGATCCTGGTCACCTGGGATTACAACGCGCTTGCCGGCCGCGACACGCTGAAGGGCAACCCGCCGGTCGATGTCGTCGTGCCGAAGACCGGCGTCGTCGCCGGCGTCTACGTGCAGGCGATCAGCGCCTACGCGCCGCACCCGAATGCCGCGAAGCTGTGGCTCGAGTATCTCTACTCCGACGAAGGCCAGATCGGCTGGCTGAAGGGCTATTGCCACCCGATCCGCTTCAACGACCTCGCCAAGAACGGCAAGCTCCCGGCCGACGTGATGGCCAAGCTGCCGCCGGCCGAGGCCTATGCATCGGCTGTCTTCCCGACCCTCGATGAACAGGGCAAGGCCAAGGAAGCCATCACCAAGAACTGGGATGCCGTTGTCGGCGCCAACGTGAAGTAACACAATGTAAGGGCCGGGCGGCCTTGGCCGCCCGGCTCCTCTCAAAGACGGTAGCCGGCGCATGACCGATCTCTCGCTCTCCAACCAGGCCATTGCGGGAAAGACCGCGCCGCCCGCCGATGCGCGCAGCCTGAGGCTGCCGACGCAGTGGCTCGGCGTTACACCGTTCTTCGTCTTCGCGATCATGTTCCTGATCCTGCCCACGCTCTATCTGATGCTGGGCGCCTTCCAGAACGACGCAGGCGAGTTCACGCTCGAAAACATCGCGGCCCTGGCGCAGCCGTCGATCGTTGCTGCCTACTGGATTTCCATCAAGGTCAGCCTTGCCTCGGCTCTGATCGGCGCCTTCGCCGGGCTCGCCATCGCCATTGCCATCGTGCGTGGCGGCCTGCCGGACTGGATACGCTCGGCGACGCTGACATTTTCCGGTGTCGCTTCCAATTTCGCCGGCGTGCCGCTGGCCTTCGCCTTCCTTGCCACGCTGGGCCGGCTCGGGCTCGCCACCGTCATCCTGAACACCGTGTTTGGGCTGAACATCTACGCGCACGGCTTCAACATCCTGTCCTTCTGGGGCCTGACGCTGACCTATGTCTACTTCCAGATCCCGCTAATGGTGGTCATCATCACGCCGGCTATCGACGGGCTGAAGAAGGAATGGGGCGAAGCCGCTGCGACGCTCGGCGCGACCACGGCGCAGTATTGGCGTATGGTGGTCATTCCGGTTATCTGGCCGAGCTTCCTCGGCACCGTGATCCTGCTCTTCGCCAACGCCTTCGGGGCGATCGCCACCGCCTATGCGCTGACTGGTTCCTCGCTCAACATCGTGCCGATCCTGCTCTACGCGCAGATCCGTGGCGACGTGCTGCACAACGCGCATCTCGGCTATGCGATCGCCTTCGGCATGATCATCATCACCGGTCTCGCCAATGTCTTCTACATCTGGTTCCGGACCCGCTCGGAGAGGTGGCTCAAATGAAGTCCGGCAGATTCTGGGCCTGGGTCGTCTTTGCGCTGGGCGCGGCCTATTTCTTCATTCCGCTGATCGCGACCGTCGAATTCTCGATGCGCATGCGGCGCGGCGCCTATTCGTTCGACGCCTATCAGATCGTGCTGGGGGACGAACGCTTCCAGGCCACCTTCATGTATTCGGTGGTCGCGGCGATCTTCACTATCATCCTCGGCGTGCTGATTGTGGTGCCCGCGGCCTACTGGATCCGGCTGCGTCTGCCGCAGATCAGGCCGGTGGTCGAGTTCATCACGCTGTTGCCGCTGGTCATTCCGGCCATCGTCATCGTGTTCGGCTACATCCGGATGTACGGCTCCAACTCGCCGCTGCCGTTCCTCGCCAGCGACACCGGCACCAACGCCCTGCTGGTCATCGGCTATGCGACGCTGGCGCTGCCCTACATGTACCGGGCGGTCGATACCGGGCTGCGCACCATCGATGTCAGGACGCTGACGGAAGCGGCGCAGATCCTCGGCGCTGGCTGGGGGACGATCATCACCCGTGTCATCCTGCCCAATGTGCTGATCGCGGTCTTGTCGGGCGCCTTCCTGACCTTCGCCATCGTCATCGGCGAATTCACCATGGCGAGCCTGCTCAATCGGCCGGCCTTCGGACCGTATCTGCAGAATATCGGCGCCAACCGCGCCTATGAGCCGGCGGCGCTTGCCATCATCGCCTTCGCCATTACCTGGGGCTGCATGTCGCTGATCCAGATCCTGTCCCGCTTCGCGCCGAAATCGGCGAACCGCCCCAATTGAACGACAAGCACTGAAAGTCAAAGCCATGGCCGAGCCGTTCCTCTCCATCCAGCATGTGCGAAAGTCCTTCGGCGCCACGACTGTGGTCGAGGATTTCAACCTCGACGTTGCGCCGGGCGAGTTCGTCTCCTTCCTTGGCCCATCGGGCTGCGGCAAGACGACTGTGCTGCGCATGGTCGCCGGTTTCGAGGAGCCGAGCGCCGGCAAGATCGTCGTGGCTGGCAAGGACATCACGCGGCTGAAGCCCAACCAGCGCAATGTCGGCATGGTGTTCCAGGCCTACGCTGTCTC
>NZ_RZOI01000630.1:0-3590 GCF_004022645.1 Mesorhizobium sp. M4A.F.Ca.ET.020.02.1.1
CCTTCGCGCAAGGCAAGTCCGTCGGGTGGGCCAGCGGGCCGTCACTTGCCGGCCAGCCCCTACTTGCCGGCAAGAATATCCTTGATCAGCCGCTGGCAGCGCTCGGCCATGAAATCGAGCAGCAGCCGCACTTTCGGGTCCTGCAGCTTCTTGTGCGGGTAGACGGCGGCGAACTGCACCGGCGTCGGCGGTGTCTTGGCCAGGATCACCTTCAGCCGTTGGTCGCGGATGAAAGGCTCGACCTCGAAGCGCGGCTTGTTGATGATGCCACGACCCGACAGCGCCCAGCCGGTCAGCACATCGCCGTCATCGGTGTCGTACGGCCCGTGCACCTCGAATTTCTGCGGGCCGGCCGGCGTCTGCAGCGTCCACACATATTCGCGCGCGCCGGCATAGCGCAGCATCAGGCAATCGTGCTTCTTGCCGATCAATTCCTGCGGCTCGGCCGGCTCGCCGCGCGCCTCCAGATATTTCGGCGCCGCCACCAGCACCCGCTCGCATTCCATGATGCCGCGCATCCTGAGGCTGGAATCCTCGATGATGCCCAGCCGGAAGGCGACGTCGATGCCTTCCTTCATGATGTCGACATTGTGATCCGAAAGCCTGAGCCGCACCTCGATATCAGGGTATTTGTCGTGGAAGTCCGGAATGCCGGAGGCCACCAGCCGCCGCCCGAGGCCGAGCGGCGCCGTCACCTTGATCGTGCCGCGCGGCTGGCCGGACAATGCCGAGACGGCGGCCTCCGCCTCGGTGATCGCCTCCAGCACCTGCTTGGCGCCGGTGTAGAACACCGTGCCGTGCTCGGTCGGCATCAACTGCCTGGTCGTACGATTGAACAGGCGAACGCCGAGGTGCTTCTCCAGCTCCTTGATGCGGTTGGAAGCGACAGCCGGCGAGATGCGCATGTCGCGCCCCGCCGCCGACAGATTGCCGAGCTCGACGACACGGACGAAGACGGCGATGTTGTCGAGATAGGCCATGCTTGGCTCTCATGCGGCTGCGCCAAGGTCTGGAAACCCGCCGCTTCGGCTCGGCCTGACCTGAATCTCACACCTTATACAACCCTAGTATTTTTTATTTTTTTTTGAAAGTCATCGCGCACCTCGCCTCTTTTCGTTTTGGCGCCAGACCGTAAAGTCGTGCCATCGGCAGGGACGACTTCCCAAGGGCAACACGATGCTGGATTTCGCGATTTTCTGGGACTGGCTGAGCTTCGCCGTCCGCTGGCTGCATGTCATCACCGGCATCGCCTGGATCGGCTCGTCCTTCTATTTCGTCGCGCTCGACCTCGGGCTGCGCCAGCGCCCCGGCCTGCCAGTCGGCGCCTTCGGCGAGGAATGGCAGGTGCATGGCGGCGGCTTCTACCACATCCAGAAATATCTGGTGGCGCCGGCCGAGATGCCGGAGCACCTGACCTGGTTCAAATGGGAGTCCTATGCCACCTGGCTGTCGGGCTTCGCCATGCTGTGCGTGGTCTACTATGCCGGCGCCGACCTGTTCCTGATCGATCCCAATGTGCTGCCGATGTCGGTGCCGGTCGGCATCCTGCTGTCGCTGGCGACGATCGGTGTCGGCTGGGTGGTCTACGACCTGCTTTGCCGCTCGGCGCTGGGCAAGAGCGACACAGGGCTGATGCTGGTGCTTTATGGCGTGCTGGTGTTCATCGCCTGGGGATTGACGCATCTCTTCACCGGCCGCGCCGCCTTCCTGCATCTCGGTGCCATCACCGCCACGATCATGTCGGCCAACGTCTTCATGGTCATCATCCCCAACCAGAAGATCGTCGTCGCCGACCTGATCGCCGGCCGCAAGCCGGACCCGAAATACGGCAAGATCGCCAAACAGCGCTCGCTGCACAACAACTACCTGACGCTGCCGGTGCTGTTCCTGATGCTGTCGAACCACTATCCGCTGGCGTTCGGCACCGAGTTCAACTGGGTGATCGCCTCACTGGTGTTCATCATCGGCGTGCTTATCCGACACTATTTCAACACCGTCCATGCCCGCAAGGGCAACCCGACCTGGACGTGGCTCGGCGCCGCCGTGCTGTTCGTCATCATCATCTGGCTGTCGACCGTGCCGAAGGTCCTGACCGGCGAGCCCAAGGCTTCCGCCGCGGCCGAGACCTTTATCGCCTCGGCGCATTTCCAGGCCGTGCGCGACACGGTGCTTGGCCGCTGCTCGATGTGCCATGCCGAGGAGCCGGTCTATGAGGGCATTTACCATGCCCCGAAGGGCGTGATGCTCGACACCGACGCGCGCATCGCCGAGCATGCGCGCGAGATCTACCTGCAGGCCGGACGCAGCCACGCCATGCCGCCAGCCAATGTCACCCAGATCAGCGACAAGGAGCGGGCGCTGCTGGTCGCCTGGTTCGAAGGCCAGGGAAAGTAGCATGACCTCCACCCTTCTGCGCGGCCGCACGCTGACCTTCCTGCGCTGGCCGGAAACGATCGACGACCATTCCGCCTGGCGCTACGAGGAGGATGGCGGCCTGCTGATCAGCGACGGCCGGATCGTCGCCTCAGGCGCCTATGCCGATATCGAGAAGCAGGCCGGCGACGGGGCAAGACGGATCGACCATCGCCCGCATCTCATCCTGCCGGGCTTCATCGACGCGCATGTGCATTTCCCGCAGATGCAGATCATCGCCTCCTACGGCGCCGAGTTGCTCGACTGGCTAAACAAATACACCTTTCCCGAGGAGACGAAATTCCGCGACGCCCAGCACGGCCGCCGCATCGCGAGACTGTTCCTCGACGAGATGGTGCGGCATGGCACGACGACGGTCGCCGCCTATTGCTCGGTGCACAAGGCGTCGGCCGAGGCCTTCTTCGCCGAGTCGCATGACCGCAACATGCTCAACATCGCCGGCAAGGTGATGATGGACCGCAACGCGCCGGACGGCCTGCTCGACACGTCGCAATCGGGCTATGACGACAGCAAGGCGCTGATTGCGGAATGGCACGGCAAGGGCCGCCAGCTCTATGCCATCACCCCTCGCTTCGCCATCACCTCCACGCCCGAGCAGATGGAGATGGCCGGTACGCTCTGCCGCGAGCATCCCGATCTCCACATGCAGACGCATCTCTCGGAAAACCATGCCGAGATCGCCTTCACGCAGGAGCTCTATCCCTGGTCGCGCGACTATACCGACGTCTATGAGCGGTACGGGCTCTTGGGGCAAAAGAGCCTGTTCGGCCACTGCATCCATCTCTCCGAACGCGAGGCGGATGCGCTGTCGAGCACCGGCTCGGTGGCGGTGTTCTGCCCGACCTCGAACCTGTTCCTCGGCTCCGGCCTGTTCGACTATCAGCGCTACCGCAGGCGTGACAGGGCCCTCAGAATCGCGGCCGCCACCGACGTCGGCGGCGGCACCAACTACTCGATGCTGCGCACCATGGACGAGGGCTACAAGGTGATCGCGCTGAACGGGGAGAAGCTCAACCCGTTCCAGTCCTTCTGGCAATTGACGCGCGGCAATGCCGAGGCGCTGTCGGTCGCCGACAAGGTCGGCACACTCGAGGCTGGCACCGATGCCGACATCGTCGTGCTCGACGCGCGCGTCACGCCGGCGATGCGGCTGAGGA
>NZ_RZOI01000631.1:0-3586 GCF_004022645.1 Mesorhizobium sp. M4A.F.Ca.ET.020.02.1.1
GCTGGAAGAGGCTTGCACGCGCATCCAGCGCTTCACCGCTTCACTGACCTGATGACGAAAAAAGCCCGGCTCCAGGCCGGTTTTTTTCGGGTGGTTAGCCGCCATACTGCTCGTCGCTGACCTTCTCCAGCCAGTCGGCGTGGACGCCGTCAATCGCTTCCTGCATGGCGATGTGCGTCATCGCCGTGCTCGCGCCGGCGCCGTGCCAGTGCTTCTCGTCGGGCGCGAACGAGATGACGTCGCCGGCCTTGATCTCCTGGATCGACCCGCCCCACGTCTGGGCACGGCCCGCGCCCGAGGTGACATAGAGCGTCTGGCCAAGCGGATGCGTATGCCAGTTGGTCCGCGCGCCAGGCTCGAAGCTGACCAGGGTGGCCCTCAGCCGCGCCGGCGCCTCCTTCTCGATGATCGGTGTCTGCAGCACCCGGCCGGTGAAATACTTTTCCGGCGCCATGATGGTCGGCACGCTGCCGCAAGCAATGATCTTCATCGTTTCAATCCTCGAACTGGGGTCACATCGGCGGTGGCGACCGCACCGCTACGGTCCGCCCTTGCGGCGACACTTTCCTCCGATGCCTGTCCGGACGCAACCGCTTCCCGGACAGCCGGATGGCACGCCGGACACGCGTCAGCCGCGCATCGTCGGCGGCGTCACCATCGCAGCCGCGGCCAGAACAAGCCGGCTTGCTTTCGATGGGCCTCATAGGCGCCGGCCAGATCCGTGCGCGAGAATTTCTTCTCTTCGTCCAGCGCCGCGATCAGATAGAGCACGAAAATCCCGGCGACAGGCACCACCGCCCAGATCGACCATGTGGCGATACCCCAACCGGCCCAGAAGATGATGTAGGACGTGTAGAACGGGTGGCGGATGTAGGAGAAGGGTCCGTCGGTCACCAGGCCATGCGGATTGTCGGCGTCGAAGACAAAGCGCAGCCGCGCCTTGCGCGACCTCGCAATCGCCCACCAGAACAGCGCGGAACTCGCCAGCTGGATCACCAGCCCGACGATCTTGGCCAGTAGCGGCTGCGGCAGGATCCAGATGATCGCCAGGAAAAACAGCGCCGTCGCGGCCACGACGACCGAGATTATCTTCGCGCCCGAGGACATGCCCGACGATTGGAAATGAGCGCGCATCGACCACAGATACTGGCCGACCGTGGCGATGCCGATGATCGAGACAAGAAGGTCGAGCCCACGTTCCATCGTCAACATTCCATGCCCGCCATCGAAGATTCGGGAGCCACTATAGACGGTCGGCGCAGATTAGTCCTTTCTTAACCAGAAACCTAAAGCCCGCGTAGACCCGGGAATGCGATATTGGCCGCTACGCAATCCTAAGGTTCAATGCATCATGGCCGTCGTTGAGCGTACGATCCGCACCCCGCAGGCCGATTTGCGCGTCAGCGAATCGGCGGGCCCCGGCATGCCCATCGTGATGATCCACGGGTCCGGCGCCTCGCGCGCCGTGTTCGCCCGCCAGTTCGACAGCCCGCTTGCCGATGCCCACCGGCTGATCGCTTTCGACCTGCCCGGCCATGGCGAGTCCTCGGATGCCGCCGACCCGGCGACGGACTATACGCTCACCGGCCTGGCGCGATCGGCGGCCGAGCTCCTCGACGGTCTGGGCATCGGCCACGCCGTCGTCTACGGCTGGTCGCTCGGCGGCCATGTCGCCATAGAGCTCGCAAGCTTCCATCCGGCCGTCCACGGATTGATGCTGACCGGTGCGCCGCCCGTATCGAAGGGCTTCTTCGGCATGCTGCGCGGCTTCCACGCCAACTGGGACATGCTGCTCGCTTCCAAGAAGGTCTATTCCGAACGCGATGCCGAACGCTTCGAAACGCTGTGCTTCGGCGACAGCGCGGATCCGTCATTCCGCGACGCCATCCTGCGCACGGATGGCCGGCTGCGCGTCATGGTGACCCGTTCCATGATGGCCGGCAAGGGCGCCGACCAGAAACAGGTTGTCGAGCAGGCCGCCTTCCCCGTCGCGATCATCAACGGCGAGGACGACCCGTTCATCCGGCTCAACTACTTCGACACGCTGGATTGCGGCACGCTGTGGGAGCAATGCCACGTCGTCCCTGGCGCCGGACATGCCCCTTTCTGGGAGCGTCCGGACCTGTTCAATCCGATGCTGTCGCGCTTTGCTGAGGCTGTCGCGACGCATGATGCGGATACTGCCCTGCCGGCCCTGCGCCGGACCGGTTGACGTCACGTAACGCCGACGATTTTCTTCTTAACCATGAGCGGCCGATCGTCGGCAGGCTCAATGTCTTCTTAACAGCTGGGCGCTAGCCGTGGCTTGTGTTGCGGGGACGGTGACATGAGCATACTGGCCACGATCAAGGATCACAGCGGCAGAATCTACCGCGGTATCCAGTTCCTGCTTGTACTGAGCATCGCCGCGACCGCGCTCGGCGCGGCCGGCCTGGTCAGGGACTCCTCCTTCACGAGCGCCCTCATCGTTTCGATGGTGGCGACTGGCCTGGCGCTGCTGGTGCTGATGTACATGCGCAGCAGCGTGGTCCAGCGCCTGCGCTCGGCGGCGGCCGCCGAAGCGGAGAAGCATCATTTTCTGGCCGTCGACGCGATGACCGGCGCCATGACCCGCCGCTATGTCCTCGAAGCGCTCGACGAGCGGCTGGGCACCTTGCGCAGCCGGCGCGAGGCGAGCCTGCTGTTGATTGATCTCGATCACTTCAAACAGCTCAACGACACGTTCGGCCATCAATTCGGCGACCTCGCCCTGGCGCATCTGGTCAAGGCCGCAGAGCGTATCTTCGCCGACGGCGTAGTCGGGCGGCTGGGTGGCGACGAATTCGCCGTCATCGTTCCGCACGGCAATCTGGCAGTGATCAACAAGGATGCGCGCCGGCTGCTCGATGTGATGCGGGCAGGCAAATCGCATGAAGGCAAGATCGTCCCGCTATCAATCTCGATCGGCGTGGCACTAGCTCCCGCGCACGCCTCGAACACGACGGAGCTGATGTTGCTTGCCGACCTCGCCCTCTATGAGAGCAAGGCCGGCGGCCGTGGCCGCGTCACCGTGTTCGACGAGGAGATGCTGTCGGACAAGCGCTACCGTCGCCTGGTCGAGCGCGAGCTTCGAGCGGCCATCTACCTCGGCGAGCTTGACCTCCACTATCAACCGATCGTCGATACCGACCGATCGACCTTTGCGCTTGAAGGGCTCGTCCGCTGGCGCCATCCGGTGCGTGGCCTGATATCACCGGCCGACTTCATACCGATCGCCGAGCGTTCGACCTTGATCGACATGCTCGGCGAATGGGTATTCAGGCGCGCTTGCGCCGACATCGCACATTTTCCCGGGCTCCGCATCAGCATCAACGTTTCCGGCGAGCAGCTGAAGCGCGACGAGATCGTCACCATGTGCGACCGCGTGCTCCGCGAAACCGGCAGGTTGGCGGCTGAGTTCATAATCGAGATCACCGAGACGGTGGCGACCGCGGCCACGCCCGAAATCCTGAAGCGCCTGGAAGCCCTGCGCGGGCTCGGCTTCCACATCGCGCTCGACGATTTCGGCACCGGCCATTGCGGCATCAACTATCTCAAGACCTTGCCC
>NZ_RZOI01000632.1:0-3578 GCF_004022645.1 Mesorhizobium sp. M4A.F.Ca.ET.020.02.1.1
CTATTGTGTTTTGCGATAACATAGTGCAGAGATTCTTTATGTCAAGATACTTTTCGGTGAGATAGATGGATCGGGCGGCAAGGGCGATCGAGCAGTGGCAAAGGGAACGGCCAGACCTGGACGTCTCGCCTATGGCCGTGATCGGACGGCTGAACGAAGCCGCCTCGCTGATCTCGCGCGAGCGGCTGGCGCCGCTGTTTGCCCGCTTCGGATTGCAGCAAGGCGAGTTCGACGTGCTGGCGACCCTGCGCCGGTCCGGCAAGCCCTACGCGCTGACGCCGACCGATCTCTACGAGGCGACGATGGTGACTTCCGGCGCCATGACCGCCCGCCTCGACCGGCTGGAAAAGGCCGGTTTGATCATGCGCGCGCCGCACCCCAGCGACCGGCGCGGGGTTGTCGTTGCGCTCACCGAAAAGGGCCTGGCCGTGACCGATGAGGCACTCGTCGCCCATGTCGCCAACGAACATGACATCCTCGCCGGACTGACGCGCGAGGAGCGGGAGACGCTCGCGAGATTGCTCGGGAAGCTGATCGAAAGCTTGGGCTAGCCTGGCTGGATGCTCAGTTCCGGTCGTCCGGAAAGGTCGGGATTGGCGTGAACTCGACGCCGTCCTCGGCCAGGCTCTTCGCTTCCTCCGGCGTCGCCTCGCCATAGATGCCGCGCGGATCGGTCTCGCCGAAATGGATCTTGCGCGCTTCCTCGGCGAACTTGTCGCCGACATAGTCGGCGTTCTCGCGCACCTTCTCGGCGAGCGCCTTCAACTGCGCCAATGCCTGCTTCTGCGCCTCGCCCATGGCGAGCGCGATCTTTTCCTGTTTGCGCCCGGTCGAGACGGCCGGCGCCATCAGCGCCTTGTCAACCTTGTGCGAGCCGCAGCTCGGGCAATCGACCAAGCCACGCTTCTTCTGCGTGCCGAAATCGTCATTGCTGCGGAACCACGCCTCGAATTCGTGTTCGTGCTCGCAGATCAGGGAAAAACGGATCAAGAAGCTGCACCCCTGAGACGCGGCGCCTCGCCGGCATTGACGGCGAACTCGCGCGCGTTCTTCAGATTGGGGATCTTCCTGCGCGCGGCGAGCGACTGCGCTGGATCGATCTCGGCGACGATCACGCCGGGCTCCTCATGGGCGGCTTCCGCCACGATGCGGCCCCACGGGTCGACGATCAGCGAGTGGCCAAAAGTCTCGCGGCCGTCCTCGTGCAGGCCCCCTTGCGCGGCCGCAACCACATAGGCGCCGTTCTCGATGGCGCGAGCCCGAAGCAGCACGTGCCAGTGTGCTTCGCCGGTCTGCCGGGTGAAGGCGGCGGGCACCGAAAGCACATTGGCGCCGGCCAGCGCCTCGGCGCGGAACAGCTGCGGGAAGCGCAGGTCGTAGCAGACGGCAAAGCCGAGCCTGGCACCGTCGATCTCGGCGATGACGGCCTCGGTGCCCGGCTCGTAGGCGGCGGATTCGCGCCAGCTCTCGCCATTGTCGAGGTCGACGTCGAACATGTGGATCTTGTCGTAGCTGGCGATGGTGGTGCCATCGGGCGCGAACAGCAACGCGCGGTTGGCCAGCTTGCCGTCGGCGCGCAGGATGGCGGTCGAGCCTATATGCAGGAAGATGCCGAGCTCCTTCGCCAGCTTCCGGGCGGTCGAAACGATGATGTCCTTGTCCTCTGAGGTGAAGGAAGCGGCCCGCGCCTCCTTGTCGCGCACCAGCGCGCCGGTCATCTCGGGGGTCTGCACATAGGTGGCGCCCAGGCCTGCCGCCTCGCGCACCAGACGCTCCAGATCGACCGCGTTGCGCTCGGGGCTGGTGCCCGAACGCATCTGCACCGCCGCTGCCTTGAAACCACCCATGATCAACCCCTCGAACCGTCGGCGAGCAGCGCATCGAGCCGGCCCTCGGCCTCCAGCTCGTGGAGGTCGTCGGAGCCGCCGACATGCGTGTCGCCGATGAAAATCTGCGGAAATGTAGAGCGGCCATGCGCCCGGGAAATCATTTCCTGGCGCAGTTCCGGCGAGAAGGAGGCATCGTGCTCGGTGTAGGCGACGCCCTTGCGCTCGAGCAGCCGCTTGGCCGCGGTGCAATAGCCACACATCATGCGCGTATAGATCGTCACATCAATCATCGATCAGCATTCCTGCATGTCACCTGGAAGCGCGCAGCGCTCTGGGACAACAACAACATTTGTCGTTTTATATAGTCGCGGACTCGTCGGCTCGAAAGTCCCCTGGCAAAACGCGCGCGAAGGTCAGCACGTCGACGGCGCCGGCGCCGCCCTTCTTCAGTGCCTTGGCCACCGATCTCACGGTCGCGCCGGTGGTATAGACATCGTCGACCAACAGCACCCGGCGGCCGGCGATCTCGATCTCCGCCTCGGACGGCACGCGGAAGGCGGCGCGCACATTGTCCTCGCGCTCCTGCCGCTCCAGCCCGACCTGCTGGCGGGTGAGCTTCACGCGCCTCACAACCGAAGCCGAGAAAGGCAGGCCGCTGAGGTGCGACACCGCCCTCGCCAGCTCGGCCGACTGGTTGAACTGCCGCCGGAAGAAGCGCCGCCAGTGCAACGGCACCGGCACGACGAGATCAGCCTCCGCGATCAGCTCGGCTCCGGCACGCTGCATCCAGCGCGCCATCCATGGCGCCAGATCCGTACGGTCTTGGTACTTCAGGCCCTGCACCATCTGGCGCGCGACGCCGGAATAGACGACCGCCGCCCGCGCCCGCTCGAAAGGCGGCGGATCGGCAATGGCTTCGGCGCAGAGGAAGCCCTCGCCCATGTCGTGGGTGAACGGCGTGCCCATCACCGCGCACCAGGGCCGTTCCAGCAGCCTGAGCTTCGGCCAGCAGGTGCCGCACAGCACCCCGGGCTGCGAGACATGGCGCCGGCAGCCGGCGCAGACCGGCGGAAACAGGATGCGCGCCGGCAAGGCCAATGCCCTCCGCGCGATTGTCCCGAGTTCAACGGTCTTGATCTTCGGCATTGGATCGGCCACGTGGTTTCGTCGCCGCTCCACTATATCAGAGAGCGGGAAACAGGAACCTGCCCGTTGCAGCCTATCATCGACACCTCGCTCTGGCTGGCGCGCAAGCGTCGCGCCCTGGCCCACCCCGTGGGCGGCGCCGATTTCCTGATGCGGCGGGCAGCCGATGACCTTGCCGACCGGCTCGGCGCGGTCGAGCGCAGCTTCGGCAAGGCGGCCGCGCTGTTGTGCCAGACGCCGGCGGCAGGGGATGTGCTCGCCGAAAGCGGCAAGGCGGCGGAGATAGCGCGCGTCGAAGCGGACACTGCCTTCCTCGCAGGCGCAGCCGGGCTGGTGGCGGCGCTCGAAACTGTGCCGTTCGAGGCGCAAAGCCTCGACCTTGTCGTGTCGCTGCTGTCGCTGCAGGCGATGAACGATATTCCCGGCATGCTGGCCCAGATCCGGCGGGCGCTGCGGCCCGACGGGCTTTTTCTCGGCGCCCTGGCCGGCGCCGGCACGCTTTCCGAACTGCGCGAGAGCCTGCTCGCCGCCGAGACCGAGCTCTACGGCGGCGCCAGCCCGCGCGTCATTCCCTTCACCGATGTCCGCGACGCCGGCGCGCTG
>NZ_RZOI01000633.1:0-3576 GCF_004022645.1 Mesorhizobium sp. M4A.F.Ca.ET.020.02.1.1
CGTCCACGATCTGGCCAATCCGGGATCGCCGCGCACGGCGCATGGTTTCCTCACGGAAGCGCTGGCGCGCCGCCGCGCCGCCGGCACGCCGCCCTTCACCGTGCTTTGCTGCGACAACCTGCCGGCCAACGGCGCCACGCTGCACCGGCTGCTGGCCGAATTCGCGATGCTGCGCGATGCAGGACTCGCCCGACAGGGCGATGTCCAGCTCGCCCGACAGGGCGATGTCCAGCTCGCCCCACCGGGCGATGCCCCTCTTGCCAGCCATGTTGCAAACGAAGTGGCCTTCCCATCGAGCATGGTCGACCGCATCGTGCCGGCGACCACCGATGCCGACCGGGCACGCATCGCGGTCGAGCTCGGCGTCGAGGATGCCTGGCCGGTGATGACCGAGCCGTTCTGCCAATGGGTCGTCGAGGACGATTTTCCGGCCGGCAGGCCGGCCTGGGAAAAATTCGGCGTCACCATGGTCGCCGATGTCGGCCCCTTCGAGGACATGAAGCTGAGACTGCTCAACGGCGCGCATTCGGGCATCGCCTATCTCGGCCTGCTCAGCGGCCACGCGACCGTCGACCGCGCCTTCGCCGATCCGGCGATCCGGCAGTTCGTCGATCGCCTGTGGGCCGAGGCCATTTCGACGCTGCCCGAGGACGCCGGGCTCGACACCAGCGCCTACACGGCGGAACTCGCCCAACGTTTTTCGAACACCGCGCTTGCCCATCGTACCGCGCAGATCGCCAATGACGGCAGCCAGAAACTGCCGCAGCGCATCGTGGCGTCAGTCTTGGAGTGCCTGGAAGCCGGCACCGAAATGGTCCATCTCACCCTGGTGGTGGCCGCCTGGATCGCCGCCTGCGCGGCGCGCGGCAAGGCCTTGCCGGAAGCCCGTTTCACGGATCCGCTCGACGCGGCGCTGACGGAACTTCTGAGCCAGCAACTGCCGGCAAACGAAACGGTGACGGCGGTGTTCGATCTCGCTGGCTTTGCCAGGGACCACGCCGAGCGCCAGACATTGATTGAACTCGTGGCTGTCCATCTCGTCCACCTGCGCCGGGACGGCCCCACCCTGGCCTTCGCCGCGCTTGGCATAGAGGGCGAACGGCAAGAATAGACTTGCAGTTCCACCCACGGATGGCTCGCCTATTCCACAGCCGAGCCATCCAGTGTTTGCCGGGACGAATAGCCGGTGCCCTTTGAATTCCAGAACAGCCGCGCTGCTCTGCCGACGAGGTTTTCGTAAGGGACGAATCCGACGGTGAATCGACTGTCGGAAGCATTGTCCCGATTGTCGCCAAGCACGAAATAGTGGCCCTCGGGCACCTCGAACACGCGCGTGTTGTCGCCAATCGAATTGTCCGTCAGGTCGAGAACGAAATGGCTGACCCCGCCTGGCAAGGTCTCGCGCTGAAGCCTGGCCGGCTGCGACATCTCCTCGTACGGGAACGTGCCGGCATCCTCGAGACCAACGGGCACATCGTTGATGTGGAGCGCGCCGTTGACCATCTGGATCTTCTCGCCCGGCAAGCCGACGATCCGCTGGATATAGTCGATGCTTGGGTCGGACGGGAATTTGAAGACCACCACATCCCCACGCTTGGGTTCCGCGCCTAGCACACGTCCTTCGATTGGCAGCAAATTGAACGGCACGCTGTAGCGGCTGTAGCCGTAGGCGAATTTGGAGACGAAGAGATAGTCGCCTTCCTGCAGTGTCGGCACCATGCTGCCGGAGGGAATCGAAAACGGCTGGAACAGGAACGATCGGATCAGCAAGGCCGGCACCGACGAGGTGAGCAGGACGAGCACCAGCACCGAAAGCCCGTGCGCATACCATTTGTCCGGCTTGAAGCGATGCGCGAAGGGCACGACGAGCGCCATCCACAGGATCATCAACACGAACCCTGAGAAATTGGCCAGCCCGGCAAGATCGGCGCCCGGCAGCACCGGAAACCCGATATAGACAGTCGCGACGCCGAGGGCGCTGAACACAATCAGGACGGCAAGCGCCAGCCTTCCGGCGCCGATCCAGAGAAACCCGCCGAACGGCCCGCCAAAGGCCGACACCAGCGCCGTCGACCACCTGGATCGCGGCGCTATTTCTGGCTGGTCTGATTGCTGCGTCATCGGCCCCCCCCCACGCAAAGGCAGCCGGACTGTCCACCAAACAAAAAAGCGGGGCAAGCCCGCTTTTGCAATCTCCGGTGGAAGCCTGATCTCAGGCCGGCAGGATGGCGCCTTCCAGCGTGGTGAGCTGGCTAAGGAATTGCTCTGCCTTGCTGCGGCCCTGGTCGTCCTTGGCGTCGGCGACGTCTTCCTTCGCCTCCTGGATGCGGCGTGCCACATCCGCGCGATCGATGTCGCCGACCGCCACCGCCGACTCGGCAAGCAGCGTGCAGCCGGAAGGCACGATGTCGGCGAAGCCGCCGAACACCACATAGCGTTCTTCCTTGCCCGCAACCGTCTTCACCGTGACGACGCCCGGCTTGATCGTGGTCATGACCGGCGCGTGCAGCGCCATCACGGTCATCTCGCCTTCGGCGCCGGGGATGACGACGGATTCGACCTGCTCGGAAACGAGCAGGCGCTCCGGCGAGACCAGTTCGAACTTGAAAGCTTCAGCCATGATCAAATTAGCGAGTAGGGAATAGCGAGTAGCGAGTAGTAAGAACAAATCCGCCGCGCTGGTATTCCTATTCGCTACTCCCTATTCGCTATTCGCTTCTTATGCCGCTTCAGCCGCCAGGCGCTGGGCCTTCTCGACCGCTTCCTCGATGCCGCCGACCATGTAGAAGGCGGCTTCCGGCAGGTGGTCGTAGTCGCCGGCGCAGAGGCCCTTGAAGCCCTTGATGGTGTCGGCGAGGTCGACCAGCTTGCCCGGCGAGCCGGTGAACACTTCGGCGACGAAGAACGGTTGCGACAGGAAGCGCTCGATCTTGCGGGCGCGGGCAACGGTCTGCTTGTCCTCTTCCGACAGCTCATCCATGCCCAGAATGGCGATGATGTCCTGCAGCGACTTGTAGCGCTGGAGGATCGACTGCACCTGGCGCGCCACCTGGTAGTGCTCCTCGCCGACGACCATCGGATCGAGCATGCGCGAGGTGGAGTCGAGCGGATCGACGGCCGGGTAGATGCCCTTTTCCGAGATCGCACGGTTGAGCACGGTGGTGGCGTCCAAGTGGGCGAACGAGGTCGCCGGCGCCGGGTCGGTCAGGTCGTCGGCCGGCACGTAGATCGCCTGGACCGAGGTGATCGAGCCCTTGGTCGTCGTCGTGATGCGCTCCTGCAGCGCGCCCATGTCGGTGGCGAGCGTCGGCTGGTAGCCCACGGCCGAAGGGATACGGCCGAGCAGCGCCGACACTTCCGAGCCCGCCTGCGTGAAGCGGAAGATGTTGTCGACAAAGAACAGCACGTCCTGGCCCTGGTCGCGGAAATATTCGGCGACGGTGAGACCGGTCAGGCCGACGCGGGCGCGCGCGCCCGGCGGCTCGTTCATCTGGCCATAGACGAGAGCGGCCTTGGAGCCAGCGCCGCCGCCCTTCTTGTTGACGCCCGATTCGATGAACTCGTGATAGAGGTCGT
>NZ_RZOI01000634.1:0-3546 GCF_004022645.1 Mesorhizobium sp. M4A.F.Ca.ET.020.02.1.1
GTATACAAGGGTTAAATCACGGCCCTCGTTCCGGCCGCTTCTGTCGGACCGGGTGCGCGGCCTGTCGCCGGTGTCGCATTATGCGGACCTCGATTTCTAGGACGCAAAGCCTGCGCGCGCTGATCGACCGCGAGGCGAGGCGCGCCGGTTTCGACGCCGTCGCCGTCACCCGGCCGGACGCCATCCCGCTGGCGCCGGCCAGACTCGCCGAATTCGTCGCCGACGGTTTTCATGGCTCGATGGGCTGGATCGCCGAGACGATCGAGCGCCGCGCCGAACCATCCACGCTGTGGCCAGAGGTTCGCTCGATCATCGTGCTGGCGATGAATTACGGCCCGGACCGCGATCCGCGCGGCATTCTCGCAAAGCACGACCGCGGCGCGATCTCGGTCTATGCGCAAAACCGTGACTATCACGAGGTGATGAAGGGCAGGCTGAAGGAGATCGCAGGCAAGATCGTCGCCCGCGCCGGCGGCGACGTGAAGGTCTTCGTCGACACCGCCCCGGTGATGGAAAAGCCGCTGGCCGAAGCCGCCGGGCTGGGCTGGCAGGGCAAGCACACCAACCTGGTCAGCCGCGAACACGGCTCCTGGTTGTTCCTCGGCACAATCTTCACCACCGCCGAGCTCGCGCCCGACACAGCGGAAGAGGACCATTGCGGCTCCTGCCGCGCCTGCCTCGACGCCTGCCCGACCGACGCCTTCCCGGCGCCCTACCGGCTCGATGCGCGGCGCTGCATCTCCTATCTCACCATCGAGAACAAGGGGCCGATCCCGCGCGAATTCCGCGACAAGATCGGCAACCGCATCTATGGCTGCGACGATTGTTTGGCCGCCTGTCCGTGGAACAAGTTCGCCCAAGCCGCCTCGGAGGCCAAGCTTGCCGCGCGCGACGACCTGCGCGAGCCGCCGCTGGCGGAGCTGCTGGCGCTCGACGACGCAGCTTTCCGCAGCTTCTTCTCGGGCTCGCCGATCAAGCGCATCGGCCGCGACCGGTTCATCCGCAACGTATTGATCGCCGCCGGCAATTCGGGCGGCGCCGCGCTGGCGGGCGTGGTGCGCGGCCTGCTCGACGATGCCTCGCCACTGGTGAGGGGCGCTGCCGTCTGGGCATTGTCCAGGCTTCTGCCTGCTATCGACTTCGCCCAGCTGGCCGCCACCGCCCTGGCAACCGAAGATGACATGACAGTGCGCGACGAATGGCTGTCGGCGCTGCCAGCAAAGGTGCATGCATGAGTGAAAAGCAGTTCCTCGTCTTTGGCGCCGGCTATTCCGGCAAGGCATTCGCCCGCGCCAACCGGGATGCGGCAACGATTTACGGCACGACGCGCTCGCTGGAGAAGTTCGCGGCGCTCAGCCAGGTCGGCATCGCGCCGATGCGCTTCGACGGCGCGCTGACGGCTGAGATCGGCGAGGCCCTGAAGACGACCACCCACCTCATCGTCTCGGTGGCGCCGGAAGAGGCCGGCGATCCGGTGCTCGGCGCCGCGCGGGAGGCGATCGCAGCCATGCCGGCGCTGCAATGGATCGCCTATCTCTCCACCGTCGGCGTCTATGGCGACCATGGCGGCGGCTGGGTGGACGAGCGGGCCGAATGCCGGCCGGTGTCGAAACGCTCGGTGATGCGGGTGGCGGCCGAGCAGGCCTGGCTGCGGCTCGGCGAGGAGACCGGCCGGCCAGTGGCGATCCTGCGCCTGTCCGGCATCTACGGTCCGGGCCGCAACGCGCTGGTCAATCTGGCTGATGGCACCGCGCGGCGGCTGGTCAAGCCCGGCCAGGTGTTCAACCGCATCCATTGCGATGACATCGCCGGCGCGCTCTGGCATCTGGCCGGGAAGAATCTCGGCGGCATCTTCAACGTCACCGACGACGAGCCGGCGCCGCCGCAGGATGTCGTCGCCTATGCCGCTGGGTTGATGGGCGTCGATCCGCCACCGGAAATTGCCTTCGAGACCGCCGAGCTTTCGCCGATGGCGCGCTCCTTCTATGGCGAGAACAAGCGCGTCTCCAACGCCGCGATCAAGGCGGCGGGCTATCACTTTGCCTTGCCAAACTACCGCGAGGCCCTCGACCATATGTGGGCCGACGGCAGCTGGCGCGAGGGCGAGCCGCGCAGCCCGATGAAGCGTTCCTGATTAAAGCGCGGCGCCGGGCGTGATATGATTCGCGCCATCGCCGCTCTCGAGGCTCGGGCGGCGCGACAGGAGAGGGATGCGGCTTCATGGTGACCTCGATGCGATCATTGCCCGTCAGACGGCCATTCCTGACGGCGGCGCTGGCCATCCTTGCGCTGGCCGGGCTGGCGGCGGGCGCGCTGACGGCCGAGCCGCGCGCAAAAGACCTGTTCGGCGCCAAGAAGCTGCCGGCCGTGGCGGCGGCGCAATCCTTCGGCTTCTATTCCAAGGGCTGCTTCGCCGGCGGCGTCGCCATCCCCATGGACGGACCGAGCTGGGAAGTGATGCGCCCCTCGCGCAATCGCCGCTGGGGCCATCCGGCGATGATCGCGCTGATCGAGAAGCTGGCCCGCGACGCGCATGCCGACGGCTGGCCCGGCCTTCTGATCGGCGACATCTCGCAGCCGCGCGGCGGACCGATGCTGACCGGCCACGCCTCGCACCAGATCGGCCTCGACGCCGACATCTGGCTGACGCCGATGCCCAGCCGGCCGCTGTCGATGGCGCAGCGCGAATCGATGAGCGCCACCCTGATGGTCGACGAGAAGACCCATCTGGTGAAGGACGCGCTGTGGACGACGCGACACACGCAACTGTTGAAGCGCGCGGCGAGCTACCCTGAGGTCGAGCGCATTCTGGTCAATCCAGGCATCAAGAAGAAGCTGTGCGACACGGTGAAGGGCGACCGTTCCTGGCTGCGCAAGATCCGGCCGTTCTGGGGCCACGACTATCATTTTCACATGCGCATCGGCTGCCAGCCGGGCTCGCGCGGCTGCAAGGCGCAGGAAGCAACGCCGGCCGATGACGGCTGCGGCAAGCCGCTGGCATGGTGGTTCACCGCGGAGCCGTGGCGCCCCAACAAGAATCCGGACGCGCCGAAGGCGCGCGATATCATGACGATGGCCAACCTGCCGAAGGAATGCCGGGCGGTGCTCGACGCGCCGAATCCGCCTTCGGCGGAAGCCGTAACCTATCACGGCGACGGCGTGCCGATCGCTGGCGACGGCGTGCCGATCGCGGCCGCCGAGCAGCCTGCCGAGCCGCAGCAGCCGGTGGCGGCTTCGACGGTGCCGGTTGGCGCGGCTGCCATGCCGGCCTCGGCAAGCGCTTTTGCGCCGACCCCGAAAATCGGCATTCCACTGCCACGGCCAAGGCCGGAAAACTGACGCCAGGCATTCCGGGCTAATTGTCGAAGCAGGCGCCGCCCCTCATCGCCCTGCCGGGCACTTCTCCCCGAAGGGGCTGGTGTCCGAACCGGATAGATAGGTAACAGAATGGACCGATTGCATAGGTGACAGTTTTCTCCCTCGCCGGAGGACCCGGCGATGGTTTGGCGAGAGACTGGCATCATGGACGAGCGGCTTCGTTTTGTA
>NZ_RZOI01000635.1:0-2725 GCF_004022645.1 Mesorhizobium sp. M4A.F.Ca.ET.020.02.1.1
ACGGACATCGGCAATGGTTCCGGAATTACTTCGCGGCGGCCGCGGCGATGGCGTCCGCCAGGCCCCGGGCGCCGGCGCGGATGCGGTCGAGCGCCTCGCCGATCTCGGCGTCGGTGACGGTGAGCGGCGGCAGCAGGCGAATGACGTTGTCGCCGGCCGGGACCGCGAGCAGATGCTGGTCGCGCAGCGCCATGTTGACCTTGGTGTTGGGCATCACGCATTTGAGGCCGAGCATCAGGCCGGTTCCCCTGATACCTTCAAGGACCTCGGGAAACTCGTCGGCCACGCCGGCCAGTCCCTGCTTCAGGAGCAGTGCCTTGCGCTGGACATCCTCGAGGAAACCTTCCTCCAGCACCACGTCGAGCACGGCGTTGCCAACCGCCATCGCCAGCGGATTGCCGCCGAAGGTGGTGCCGTGCACGCCGGCGGTCATGCCGACCGCAGCCTCGTCGGTGGCGAGGCACGCACCCAGCGGGAAGCCGGCGCCGATGCCCTTGGCAATCGCCATCAGATCCGGGGTGACGGCGGACCATTCATGCGCAAACAGCTTGCCGGTGCGGCCAATGCCGCACTGGACCTCGTCGAAGATCAGAAGCAGGCCATGCTGGTCGCAAAGCTGCCGCAACCGCTTCAGCGACTGCGTCGGCACCGGGCGGATGCCGCCCTCGCCCTGGACCGGCTCGATCAAGATGGCGGCCGTCTCCGGCGTGATCGCCTTCTCAGCCGCGTCGATGTCGTCGAAACCGACCTGGTCGAAGCCTTCGACCTTTGGGCCGAAGCCTTCCAGATATTTATACTGGCCGCCGGCGGCGATCGTCGCCAGCGTGCGGCCGTGGAAGGCGCCTTCGAAGGTGACGATGCGGAAACGCTCGGGATGTCCCTTGACGAAATGGTAGCGCCGCGCCGTCTTGATGGCACATTCCAGCGCCTCGGCGCCCGAATTGGTGAAGAACACCTTGTCGGCAAAGGTCGCCTCGACGAGCCGTTCGCCGAGCCGGCGCTGCTCCGGAATCTCGTAGAGGTTGGAGACATGCCAGAGCTTCGCCGCCTGCTCGGTGAGCGCTGCAACCAGATGCGGATGGCTGTGGCCAAGTGAATTGACGGCGATGCCGCCGGCGAAATCGAGATATCGCTCGCCCTTGTCGGTGACCAGCCAGGTCCCCTCCCCGTGGTCGAAGGCCAGGGGTGCGCGAGCAAAGGTCTCGTAAAGCGCCGAACCGCTCATTATATGCGTCTCCGGAACCGGAAAATCAAAAAAGCCGCCAAAGCGGCGGCCTTTGCGGCTTATCGTGTTTTTCGGCCATGAAGTCAACGAAAACGTCGCGCATAGGCGCGCGGCATGCCCCTGACGAGACGCCGGTTCATAAGCGGCCGGCAAGTTGGGGAAAACCGGAAAAACCGATTCGTGTTGCCCCGGGGACTCTTGTCACCGAGTCAGCGCATGAGGTATTTGTAGTTGAGAAATAACTAGATTTCGTGCGGCGGACCTAATCACCCGATATATGTGGTGTTGTCTGCCCGGCGGGAGCCGGGACGGGAAGGGATTCCGATCGCCGCACGCCTCAGCAGGAGCGCGGTCTCATGAACTGGACTGACGAGCGGGTAGAACTTCTCAGGAAACTGTGGTCGGAAGGGCTGAGCGCCAGCCAGATTGCGGCACAGCTGGGAGGCGTCAGCCGCAACGCGGTCATCGGCAAGGTGCATCGCCTGAAGCTGTCGGGCCGCGGCCGCGCGACGGCCAGCCCGGCTCGCCAGAAGAAAACCGTGCAGGGATCGTCCATCCAGAAATCGGTATCGCGCGCCGCGACCGCCACGCGCCATGTCACCACCTCGATCGGCGCGACCGCGCTCCAGGCTCAGTTCGACGCCGAGCCTGTGGCGCGCCACTATATCCGCCCGGTGGAAAACGTCGTCGTGCCGATCTCGCGGCATCTGCAGCTGGTCGAGCTGACCGAGCGCACCTGCAAATGGCCGAATGGCGACCCGCTGTCGGAAGACTTCAACTTCTGCGGCAACGACGCCGCCGAGACCGGCCCGTACTGCAAATACCACTCTCGCGTCGCGTTCCAGCCGGCGGCGGAGCGGCGCAGAAGCCGCTGAGCAATAGCGAATAGCGAATAGGAACGGCTTGGCTTCTTGTGACAGGGAGCAAGCCGTTTTTGGTGTTCTCTATTCGCTACTTTCTATTCGCTGTTCGCTCTCCCTTCACAGCCATCCATTCTTCCTGAACCGCCAGTACAGGAACGAGCAGATCAGCGCGATCGCAACCAGCACGGTCGGGTAGCCATACTCCATATGCAGTTCCGGCATGTCGTTGAAATTCATGCCGTAGATGCCGGCGAAGGCCGTCGGCACCGCCAGGATGGCGGCCCAGGAGGCGAGTTTTTTCGAGATCGCGGTTTCCTGACTCTGGCCGACCAGAAGACTGGCTTCGAACGCGAAAGCCAGCACCTCGCGCAGGCTGTCGATCTTTTCCTGGACCGTGCGGATATGGTCGGTCACGTCGCGGAACAGCGGGTGCATCGAAGCATTGATCTGCGGCAGGTCGGCGCTGGTCAGCCGGCGGCAGACCTCGACCAGCGGCAGAGCCGCGTTGCGCAGCCGCAGGAGATCGCGGCGCAGCATATAGAGCCGCTCGATGTCGGAGCCGGTCATCGGCCTGAGCAGGACCTTGTCCTCGATCGCCTCGACCTCGTCCTCGATCTGCTCCAGAACCGGCATGTAG
>NZ_RZOI01000635.1:2735-3541 GCF_004022645.1 Mesorhizobium sp. M4A.F.Ca.ET.020.02.1.1
CGAGAATGGCATAGAGGACGAAGTCCTCGCCCTTGGCGAGCGAATGCGGGCAGGTTTCCCAATGCTGACGGACCGCGGCATAGGATGTCGACGGTCCATGCCTGACGCTGACGATGTAGCCGGCGCCGACGAACAAATGCGTCTCGCCGAAGGTGACGCGGCCGTCGATCAGCTGGGCGGTGCGCGCGACGATGAACAGGGCATCGCCATATTGCTCGATCTTCGGCCGCTGGTGCGGATGCTCGGCATCCTCGATCGCCAGATCGTGCAGATGGAATTGCGCCTGTACGCGCAGCAAAAGATTGCGGTCCGGCTCCAGAAGTCCGATCCAGACGACATGGTCAGGCTTCTTGGCCCAGTCACCGGCCTCCTCGATCGGAATGTCGGCGATGCGGCGGCCGGCCGTATAGACGCTTGACGCGATGATGCCGGACGTCGGCGGCGGGGCCGGAGTGAGGTTCCGAACGTTTTCCATAACAAACTCCTGAGGCACGGCCACTGATCAGGATTCAGGAACGTTCGCGGGAGCTTAGCCTAAATTAGCACGGCGTTCGAGAGGCCATCGTTCACTTCACCGGCAGCGTGCCGGGAGCAGCGATCTTGTCCGTCTTGTCACCCTTCGGCCGCTCGGCCGGCATCTGGTCGCCGGTGACGATGTAGTAGATGGTCTCGGCGATGTTGGTGGCGTGGTCACCGATGCGCTCGATGTTCTTGGCGCAGAACAAAAGATGCGTGCAGGGCGTGATGTTGCGCGGATCTTCCATCATGTAGGTCAAAAGCTCGCGAAACAGCGAGGTATACATGGC
>NZ_RZOI01000636.1:0-3529 GCF_004022645.1 Mesorhizobium sp. M4A.F.Ca.ET.020.02.1.1
CCTATGCCGGCATCGGCGCTGCGCTCGAACGGGGCCACGACCACCTCGTCACGACCGATCTTGACGATTTCGCCGCGCCGCGCGCCGGCATGGCCGCGCTGCTCGACAATGTCGCCCAGCCTGGCGATGTCGGAAAGGCCGCGCGCCTTGTAATGGGTCGGCGAGATCTCGGCGACGCGGCCGCCGCGCCGGAGCAGGGACGCGGCGCTATCGAAGCGGCGCAGGACGCGTTCCAACGCGGCAAGCCGGTCGCGGGGTGCTGCATCAGGCTGCCTTTCAAGGGCGCGTAGCGAGGGCAGGCTGGTCGACATGCCGCTACTTGGAACCGAGCGTCTTGATGGCGTCGTCGGTGGTCGCATCGGTCTGCCGTATCAGCGCCGCCGTATTCTCGAAGGCGCGCTGGACCATGATCAGGCGGGTCATTTCCTGCACCGGATTGACGTTGGATTCCTCGAGGAAGCCCTGCGCCACGCCGACGTCGGAGCGATCGGTGACAGGTTCAGGCGTCCGCGCGGGCACGATGCCGGAATTGCCGTAGCGGACGAAATTCTGCCCGGGATCGAAATTGTAGAGGCCGATGGCGCCGACCAGTTGGTCGTTCTGTCGGAGCGAGCCGTCGGCGCCGGCCTTGGGCGGGCCGTTGCGCGGATCGAGCTGGATCGGAGCGCCGCCGCCGTCGAGCACAGGATAGCCTTCGATCGACATCAACTCGCCGTTCTCGTTCATCGAGAAACGGCCGTCACGGGTCATCACCGTGCCGGTCGGCGTTTCGATGGCAAACCATGCATCGCCCTGGATGGCGAAGTCGAAAGGATTGCCGGTCTCGGTCATCGAACCGTGCGCCGTCGAAAGATAGGTTTTGCCGGAGGATGCGAAGGAGACCGACTTCGGACCAGTGCCGGAGACGACATCCTCGAATTTCACGCCAGTGGCGCGAAAGCCGATGGTCGAGGCATTGGCAACATTGTCGGCGATGGTGTCGAGCCGGCGCTCGAGCGCGATCTGCGAGGAGAGGGCGACGTAGAGGCTGTCCTGCATGGTGTTCTCAGAACTTCAGTTTCTGCATGGCCATCATCAGATCGGTCGAGATGCCGACCGTGGTCGGCTGGGCAAAGAGCACGCTGACCGATGTCTGCGCCGTTGAGGTGGGGTTGTTGATCTCCCACAGGCTGGTGAACCGGGTCAGGAACTTGTTCAGCTTGTCGGTGTCCTTGAAATCGGCGATGTCGAGCTTCTGCTCGAACAACTGCGCCTGCTTGTCGATGTCGGCCGAGGCAAAGGAATCGGGCAGGCCGAGCGCGGTGCGCACCACGCTCGAAAGTGCCGTATCGGCCAGCACGTCGTACCAGTTGGTGATGTCGGGCGCCTTGCGCTGGAAGTAGAGTGCCAGCCGCACGCCTTGATTGGTCTCGCCGGCATTCTCCTCCAGGGTCTGGCGCATGTATTTGTCGACCGTGCCCTGCTGGGCGGAGGGAAAGAGCGTGGCGGTCGAGCCATAGGCGGCGAAGTTGAACGCCTTGACGAAGGCGGCGTAGCGCTTGTCGCTCAACTTGTTGGCGAAGCTGTCCGAATCCGAGACGCCTTCCTTGAGCGCCTTGACCATGAAGGCCTTGGCATAGGCCATATCGCCCAGGCCGTATGCCTTCATGGCATAGGTGAACAGGCGGGTGTCCTTGACGAAGTCATCGATGGTTTTGATGTTGCCGATATTGGCGAGATAGTAGTCGGTATCGCGCTTGACGACGGGCTGCGCCTCAACCTGATCGATCGCCTTGGGTATGTCCTTGGCGATAAGCTGGTAGCTCGTATAAGTGTTCAACACGCTGTGCGCCTCCGGCGAAGCTATTCCAGGAAAATACAGTCACTTCCTTGCGCGAAGCTGAATCGGCCCCGCAACCCGCGAGCCGGACCTCGCGGGGTTGAAGCCTCGTCGATTCAAGCCTCACACAAGGCACGTGGATTATCGGTTGGGACCTGCGGTGACATGCGGAAGGATCTTGCGTGGGCATTCTGATCGGACTGGTGGTGACGCTCGGCTGCGTCCTCGGCGGCTTCATGGCCATGGGCGGCCATCTGCACGTGCTGATGCAGCCCTGGGAAGCGGTGGTCATCTGCGGCGCGGCGCTCGGCACCTTCCTGGTCGCCAACCCGATGAAGACCGTCAAGGACACCGGCAAGGGCATTCTCGAAGCGTTCAAGCAGGCGGTGCCGAAGGAACGGGATTATCTGGAGACGCTCGGCGTGTTGCACAGCCTGATGCGCGAATTGCGCTCCAAGTCGCGCAGCGAGGTCGAGGCGCATATCGACAATCCCGAGGAATCGGCGATCTTCCAGGCATTCCCGACGGTGCTGAAGAACCACGATCTCACGCATTTCATCTGCGACTACTGCCGCATCATCATCATCGGCAATGCGCGTTCGCATGAGATCGAGGCGCTGATGGACGAGGAGATCCAGACCATCAGGACCGACAAGCTGAAGGCCTACCACGCGATGGTGGCAGTCGGCGACGGCCTGCCGGCGCTCGGCATCGTCGCCGCGGTGCTCGGCGTGGTCAAGGCGATGGGCGCGCTCGACCAGTCGCCGGAAATCCTTGGCGGGCTGATCGGCGCCGCGCTCGTCGGCACCTTTCTCGGCATCTTCCTGTCCTATGGCGTGGTGGGGCCCGTCGCCACCAAGATCAAGACCGTGCGCGAGAAGAAGAATCGCCTCTACATCATCGTCAAGCAGACGCTGCTTGCCTACATGAACGGCGCGCTGCCGCAGGTCGCGATCGAGTTCGGCCGCAAGACCATCTCATCCTACGAGCGGCCGACGATCGACGCCGTCGAGCAGAGCACGATGAATACCGGCACGGCCGAAAAGAAGGCGGCCTGAGCATGCGTCAAGACAGACAGGGCCGCTCGCCATCATGACCAGTCCGGGCAGTCCGTCGCAGACCCGTTCCCTGATCATCGAACGTCTCGTCGGCGACAGCGGCGAGGCCGGTCATGTCATTGGTGCCGGGCGGGCGATGGCCGAACGCGCCGTGCCGCTGCTGCAGAAGAGCCTTGCCGTCGAGCTTGGCGCGCCGGTTACGGTGGATCTGCGGGCGGTCGAGGTGAGCCGGGTTCCTCATGCACGCGCCGATGCCGGCGAGACCTTCGCCATGGTCATCGTTCCATCGCCGACCTCGGCCGACGCCATGACCCTGGTGATCGACGCTCAGGCCATAGCCGTCGTGGTTTGCGCCCTGTTCGGCGGGGACCCGGACGCGCGGGTCTCGCCAATCGAACGCGAGCTGTCACAGATCGAGACCGATGTGGCGACGACGGTGATCCAGCATGTGGCGCAGGCGCTCAATGGATCGGGCAAGCGCTCGCTCGAATTGCGGCTGCCGGTGCAGCGGGCAATGTCCGGCATGGAGGCTAAGCGGCGGGTGCTGCGCGATGGGGCGGCGGTCCGCATGGTGTTCGGCATCTCGACGCCGACCGACAGCGGCACTGTCACGGTGATGATCCCGCAGCGCATCCTGCTTGCGACCCGTGGC
>NZ_RZOI01000637.1:0-3518 GCF_004022645.1 Mesorhizobium sp. M4A.F.Ca.ET.020.02.1.1
GCTCCTACTCAGCTCCGGCGCGGGCCCTGGCCGAACCTGGACCGGCAACGCTTATGCCTTCAATGGCTCTTCTGAGTGAGTGCATCGCCGAGTGTCTGAAGGGGCACAGAAATCCCAATGCCTCGCGAACCAAAGCATAGCTGTGCGAACGCTTGGTAAGATCTCTGTTGGTGCCAACACCGCCTTCAGCGAAGCCTTCCTTTCGCTCTTCAGATCGCCAAGTGTAGTTTTAGTCGGAGCCGGGCCTCTCCGAGGGCAATGACAAGAGATGCCACCCCGGGAAGTTCCGTCAGAACGGTCGCTCCGTTAGTGACGACGGCCGTCGTGCGGCGACCACCGAAGTATGGTCTACGAACAAAGCGAGGGCCAAGCGCAAACTGGTGAAACGACAGATGTACGGCCGCGGCAAGTTGGATCTGCTAAGGGCCGTTAGTCGGCGCTGTAAAGAAATGTCACCGAGAGTGGGTCAAAGCCCCCGTGGTAAGCGCTCGCCGGGCGGAACTGGTCAGGGTTGCGCAGTCCGCTAGTCTAGCGTGGCGAAGCGACGAGCGCAGGAAATGGTTTGCGCGCAGCTCAGGTGCATCGAGCGCCTAACGCCTCCTAGATCTTTCCGCGTCCGGTCCTCTGAGGCTTCCCGGTAGTGTGCTGAGAGTTCTGCAAATTCGCTGAGAGGGGGCGGTCATGGCAGGCTGGTGATGTTCAACGTCACCTGATTCCCGCGAAGGAACGCCACCATGACCCAAGACTGAAAGTAAGACCGCCAGCGCCGCCGTCAAAGACATTCTGCTTTCGGACCCGCAAGGTCTGCACGAAGTGATCCGGGCGGTGATGCAGGAGGTGCTCGAGGCCGAGATGGACGAGGCTCTGGGTGCTTCGAAAGGCGAGCGCACACCGGAGCGGCTCGGCTATCGCTCGGGTTATTATGGCCGCACTCTTGTCACCCGTGTCGGCAAGCTTGAGCTGCGAGTTCCGCAGGACCGGGCCGGCCGCTTCTCCACCGAGCTTTTCGAGCGTTACCAGCGTTCGGAGCGGGCCTTGGTGGCCACGCTTGCGGAGATGTATGTGCAGGGCGTGTCGACCCGCAAGGTCAAGGCGATCACGGAAGAACTGTGCGGTCATGCCTTCTCGGCCTCGTCCATCTCGGCCATCAACAAACGCCTGGACGAGAGCCTGAAAGCGTTTGCCGAGCGCCCGCTTCAAGAGCCTTTTGCCTACCTCATCCTCGATGCTCGCTACGAGAAGGTGCGCGAAGCCGGCATCGTCATGAACCAGGCGGTGCTGATCGCGGTTGGCATCGACTGGGACGGCCGGCGTCAGATCCTGGCCGTGGAGATGGCCAATCGTGAGAGCCGCTCGGCCTGGAGGGACTTTCTCGTGGCTTGAAGGCGCGCGGCCTCAAGGGCGTCGAGCTGGTCGTGTCAGACGATCATGCCGGCCTGGTCGCGGCGATCGGCGAGGTGATCCCGGAAGCGGCATGGCAGCGCTGCTACGTGCACTTCCTCAGGAACGTGCTCGATCACCTGCCGAGAAAGCATGGCGACGATTGCCTGCAGGAACTGCGCTGGCTCTACGACCGGCGCGATCTCGCCGAGGCCAAGGCCGATCTCGCCGCATGGCTTTCCAAATGGTCGGCCCGCTACCCACGACTGACGACATGGGTGGAGGAGACCATCGAGTACACGCTGACCTTCTTTCGTCTGCCACGCCAGCACCACAAGCATCTCAAGAGCACCAACATGCTTGAACGGCTCAACGAGGAAATCCGGCGCCGCACCTATATCGTGCGCATCTTTCCAAACTCACAGAGCTGCCTACGCCTCGTCAGGGCGCTGGCCGTCGAAACCAACGAAAACTGGATGGAGGCCTGCGCGAGCACAAGAAGCTCACTCTGCGCCAAGCCGCATGACCAGCACCATGGCCGCCCCTTTTTGCAGAACTTGACGCACACAACCGGCTTCCGCATCCGAGCGCCGCGGCTGGCCATGGTCACACCTCATACGCATGGTGTATGCAGCTGAGGCGGCGCGCGGTGCATGCGTCATGTCCGGATGTCGAGAAATAGCACGCCGCAGAAACTCAAATTCTGCTAATCGAACGTTCAAAGGACGTCGAAAAAAGGGGAAGCGTAGAGATGTGGTTCTGCAAAAATGCGGCCCAATGTCGTCGGACAGAAATGCCCAGTTTGGCTATTGAAGCCAAGAAGAACGCAAAAGCCGATGCAGCCTACGACGCGGTACTTCAATTGCTCTACAGCAAATCCCACATGCCGGGGCAGCATCTCAGCGATAAAGAGCTAGCGTCCGACCTCAACATCGGCCGGACTCCTATACGCGAAGCACTTATCCGACTTGCAGCGGAAGGGAAGATCGTGTCCTTTCCTCAAAGGGGCTACTTTACGAGACCTCTGGTCGAGTGGGTTCTATTGGACTCGTATGTGGTGGCGCGCGAAACACTTACCTTCGCCCTAACTCGTACACGGACTCACCCTCTCGACCGAACCGCCCCCTCTGGTGAGTTATCTCCAACGGAGCTCGCTCTTCGAGCGGAAGAAATATTCACTGACATAGCTCTGGGGGCATGTAATTGCGAAATCTGCCATATCATCGACAAGTTCTGTTTCTGCTCTCATGCCCTTCGCATGGAAATAACCGCGTCTGAGCTTTCCCCGGCTTTTCGAACCAGTCTTGCAAGGCTAACTGACGCAATGCCTCAGCTCGGCAAGACTACGAGCGCAGTGGCATCCGCATTGACTAACCACCTTGATGTAGAACAGCGCGCAGTGTCGCGCGCTTTGCAAAATATGAGCAGGAGACAGCTGGCAAACTTCACGTTTACAAAGAAGTATTGGTGAGCGATTTTCGCCGACATCAGCCGAGTAGCTGAGCCATTCGGCTTGGGCCGTCGCAGGAGGGCTGCGGGTCCCGTGCGATATGATGCTGGAGGCGGTCAAGACACGCTTCGGATCGACGAGGGTGCCTCATCCGATCGAGACCTGTCGGAAAATGGCACCCCTACACCGGCAAGGAACACGCGCCTTCGCCTCTGCGCTGACCGCGTTACTTGCTCCACGCCCGTGAAGCGCCCCACTCCAGCGACGTGTCGGAAGCCTGGGTCAAAACCTTCAAGCGTGATTGCGTTCGCATCACTCCTTGCATGATCACACATGGTTCTCCGCCAGATCGCCCGGTGGGATGACTACAACGAGATACATCCTCACTGAGCGCTCAGAATACGATCCCGGGAGAGGTCATTCTGACACAAACCCACTAGCCGGAGTGTTCGCGAAAGGGGCTACTAACATTGGACGCCGGCCCTCGGTCCGGCGAGTGCTTCAACCAATTACGGAAGCTCGGGGTGCTCCCAGCTCGCCAAGGTTGGCTGATTATCTGGCCCGCGGCTTTGGCGGGATGATATTCCTGCGCATCCGCGCTGCGCTTTTTATCTTTTAAATGGTGCCGGTACGAGAGGCTGAAAAAGCAACCTCGCGTTGTCACTTCCGGTACTAAAATATCTCAGAT
>NZ_RZOI01000638.1:0-3511 GCF_004022645.1 Mesorhizobium sp. M4A.F.Ca.ET.020.02.1.1
TGCAAGTCGAAGGCAAAGCCGTGATGCATGCCGAGCCGGTTCTGGATCTCGACGGCGGTCGCGGGGAAGGTGTTGTTGGGCGTCGAGGTCGCCAGCACGATCAGGTCGATGTCGGCGGGTGTCAGGCCGGCACTGTCAAGCGCGGCGCGCGCCGCCGCCTCGCCCAGCGAGGCGGTCGTCTCGTCGTCGGCCGCGACATGGCGCTGGCGAATGCCGGTACGCTGGACGATCCACTCGTCGGAGGTCTCGACCATGCCTTCGAAATCGGCATTCTTCATGATGCGGCGGGGCAGCGCGGCGCCCGAGCCGCGCACGACTGATCTGATCAAAGCTCTTTCCTATTCCTTTGCGCCGACAACGACGTCGGATTTCCTGTTTGCCTGGGCATGCGGATTGCGCGCATGGAACAGATCGAGATCGGCCTCGATGCGGTCAAGCAGATTATTGCGCACCATGTCGTAGCCAAGCTCGATCGCCGCCGCGAAGCCGTCCGAATCGGCGCCACCATGGCTTTTCACCACGATGCCGTTGAGGCCGAGGAAGACACCGCCATTGGAGCGCCCGACATCCATCTTCTCGCGCAGCCGGTCAAAGGCCCCCTTGGCGAAAACATAGCCGATCCTGGCCATCAGCGTGCGGCTCATGGCGGCGCGCAGGTAGCCGCCGATCTGTCTTGCGGTGCCCTCGGCGGTCTTGAGCGCGATGTTGCCGGCAAAGCCCTCGGTGACGACGACGTCGACCGTGCCCCTGCCGATGTCGTCGCCCTCGACGAAGCCGCGATAGTTCATCGAGGCCATGTTGGCCTCGCGCAGCATGCGCCCGGCCTCCTTGACCTCTTCCTGGCCCTTGATCTCCTCGACGCCGACATTGAGCAGACCGACGCTCGGGCGCTCGATGCCGAACACCGAACGCGCCATGCCGGTGCCCAGGATGGCGAAATCAATGAGTTGGTGCGCATCCGCGCCGATGGTGGCGCCTACGTCCAGCACCACGCTTTCGCCGCGCGTCGTCGGCCAGATCGCCGCGATCGCCGGACGGTCGATGGTGGCCATAGTGCGCAGGCAGAATTTCGACATCGCCATCAGCGCGCCGGTGTTTCCGGCCGAAATGCAGGCCTGTGCGGTGCCGGACTTCACCGCTTCGACCGCCTTCCACATCGACGACTTCCAGCGGCCATGGCGCAGCGCCTGGCTCGGCTTATCGTCCATGCGGACAGCGATCTCGCAATGCACGAATTCGCTCGCCTCGGCGAGCTTCGGAAACTTGGCAAGCTCGGGGCGCACAGCCTCCTCGCGGCCGTAGATGATGAAGCGGATATCGGGACGGCGAATGGCGACCGTCATGAGCGCCGGGATGACCACGCCTGGCCCGTGATCGCCGCCCATGGCATCGATGGAAATCCTGATCACGCGGTATTCATCTCACGGTTTGCCTGACCGGCGGAGTTGGTCAGGTTCGGGGGCTCGCGAAGGTTCGGCGAAAATAACGGTTTTGGGCTGCCGCACAACCAGCTTTTCTAATATCGGGTCCGGTTTCAGGATTTTCCAAGCAGGGACCGGAGCTTTTGCTGGAATTCGCTTTCCTCGGTCTCGCCGTCGCCCGAGACCTCCAGCGACGCTCCGGCCTTGCGCGGATACGGATCGATCGCCAGGCCAAAAAACTGCTCGGCAAGCGCGCCGACATCGATGGTGTCGCCGGAAAACGTCTCCGGGCTATCGGGTCCGTCGGCGTCGAGCAGGATCTCGCCGCCACCTTCGAAGCCCTGCCGCCCGAGCTTGGACTGTTCCGGCAGGAACAGCGCCTCGACCGGCTCGTCAATGTGCGCTGCGACCGGGTCCAGGGTAACGATGCAGGCCTGCGTGAAGTCGGCCTCGACACGGCCGCTGACCTTGACGCCATTGCGCTTCCACTGCGTCACCAGAAGCTCGGCGCGATACCGCTCGACCGAAAGCAGTTCGTGCTCGGTGGCGAGCGCAGTGCGCTGCCGTTCGTCGGCCTCGATCGTCACTGGCAGCCCCTTTTGCGGCAGGCGGGCGACATTGGCGACGAAGGATACCGGGCTTTGCGGATCGACATGTTTCATCTTCGCCTCCTCAGCCGGCCGCCGGAAACGTCACCGCGCCGGATGCGATCGATTCGGCCGGCTGGGCCGCAAGATGGCGGGCGGCACCCGCGACATAGGCGGCCAGCAGCGGCGCCTGCGGCCAGTCGGCGGCCTCGGGCAGGATATTGCGGGCAAGGGCGGCGGCGAGCGCGTCGCGGTCGTCGCGATCCAGCGCATCGTCATAAGCGGCTGTGCGGCCATAGAACATCTTGGCCAGCTTCTTCATGCGCTTCGGCACGCCGACGTCACTGATGCCCAGTTCCCGCAACGAATGTTCGACATCCAGGAAGAACTCGTCGATCAGCACCTGAGCGACCTCCGTCGCGGCCCCGTTTTCGCCGCGCAGCCGGTGCTGGAACAGGAACATGTGCAGCGACAGCATCTCGAAACGACCCAGCGGCGTATCCGGTACATTCCAGTCGGAATAAAACACGGTTTGCCGCGCCGCCGCCACGATTTGTGCGTAAAGCGCCTCGGTGATAGCGCGGTTGGCATGGCGTTCGCGGCCAAAAAGGCGTTGGAACATTGAGGGTGGTCTCCCGGGGACCTTTTGTTGAATTGGCCTTGTTGCATCGGCAGGCAAGCTGGTTTACCGGTTTTGCCGCCCAGCGCAAGTTGCGGGGATGTGATGGAGAATTGTTGTTGGGTGCGCTGAAATTCAAGTCGCTTTTTACGCCTGTTTCGGCGGGCGCGGCCTCTCTGCTGGTGGCGGTATCCGCGCTTTCGGCCTGCAATTCGTCCAAGATGATGGGTGACCTCAACCCCAGCGAGACGCTGACGCAGGGTTACGTCATCGACCAGCAGGCAATCGACTCGGTGCCGGTCGGGTCGAGCCGTGAGCAGGTTCTGCTGGCGCTTGGTACCCCGTCGACGACGGCGACCTTCGACAACGAGGCCTTCTACTACATCTCGCAGACGCGCAAGCGCTATGTCGCCTTCGACAAGCCGCATCTGGTCGACCAGAAAGTGCTGGCGGTCTATTTCGGCGCCGACGGCCGCGTCACCCAGATCGCCAATTACGGGCTGAAGGACGGCAAGATCTTCGACTTCATCTCGCGCACCACGCCGACCGGCGGCAAGGACCAGAACTTCCTCAGCCAGATCATCAACGGCGCCAGCAAGCTGGCGCCCGGCCTGCCCGGCGGCGGCAACGGCATGTGATCGACGGCCGGCTCGCTTTTCGCACGCGGGCAACACAGAATCAGGCAGCCAGGGACCCGCCGGATCGCTCCGGCGGGTCTTTGCTTGGTACTGACCGGTCGTTGCGGCTCAGGGAGGCCGGCTTTCCTCCAAGAGCAAAAGCAAAGCCACCGAATGTCCCGATGATCCTTTATTGATCATGGGGCGGGCGCAACTTCTGCGTTAGCCGTTTATCCACCACAAAACGCAATGGCGCTTGGGTTTCAT
>NZ_RZOI01000639.1:0-3496 GCF_004022645.1 Mesorhizobium sp. M4A.F.Ca.ET.020.02.1.1
GCTGTAGCGTCCTTCGCTTTCGGCCTCAAAGGGGAAAGCAGACATGTTGCCGACGGCAGCGGCAAATTCATTGTGCGCCGAGAGGGTGTAGGACCTTTTGCCAGCGAGATCCTTGCCCTTCATGAATTTGGTAGCAAGCCATACCGAGCCGGACTTGTCGGTGATCTGGCTTCGGGCGAAGTCCGCATCGATAATAAGCCGGTCCGGCAGGCCTTGGCGCATGACGGGTTCCCAGCCATGATCCGGATCCATCAAGGTGCCAATTGCTGCGCGACCGAGCCAAACGCCCATCTGGTTGACGATGGCCCCGATGCCGAGTTCGATCAGGCCGTGCTGATTGAAATATTCGTCCTGGTTGCCATCCACAAGACAGGGGGTTGGACACACGTTTTCCGAGCCGGGCGTCAGATGGTGCAGGTTGCGCGGAAAGCCCTTGCGCAGGGTGAAGGTGGGGCACCGCCACGGGTAGTCAGCGCCAAGCAGGACCTCAACGCGTTCGACCGGCAGGACGCCGTTAGGGGCGGTGCCCTTGGCGTGCCAGTGCGTTGGCATCTCCACGGCCAGATCAAGGAACAGGGTCGCCACGTCGTCACCGACGGCGATCAGGCCACAGCGCTGGCATTGCGGAATCTCTGTTGCGACACGCAGAAAGTGTTCCGCGTGCCGCTTCATGTCTGCCGAGGCCATGGCTCAGCCGTGGGATCTGGGCGTCGTCGTCACTCCGGTCACGCCGGCGATCGAGGCGGCCTTTTTCGGGGTCAGCGCCAGCTGCTTGGATGTGCCGACGCCGGTGATGTTGAACTCGACCGGCCCGTCGTGCTCATCGGCATACTCGGTCGTGCAGATGAAGCGTTCGGCCGAGGTGATCGAGACATATTCCCGCTTGGCCCGCTCATGAGGCGGGTTGTCGTCGTCCTTTTTGATGGGCTTGCAGGAGGCGACGATGATGGCGCCGTCACGGGTCTGGGAGAGTGCGTTCCTGGCGTCCTCGGACACCTTGACCTTCTCGCCCATCTCGGACCAGCGGTCGTGGCTCAGGGTGCGCCAGGAGCAGTGGTGCGGCGTCTCCATGACATCGTAGCTGAGCCAGTCCTTGTTACTGTCCTTGTGGCGCTGCCACAGCCGGTCCCAGATGGAGACGTCCGCGTCGCCACCGGTCAGGAAGCGGCAGCGGTCGGCCACGCCGTCGCCGGCGATGGAGAACCGCACGATCGCCGAGGAGTTGTTCTTCTCGAGGACTTCGATCAGCTCCTTGTCGTCTTCGTCGACGTACATCGGCGCCAGCAGGCGGCCTTCGAACTGGCCCGTGTTCACGCGGTCAGCTGCGGTCAGCAGGCCGTCCTGCTTGACCGGGATGTCCGTGAGATCATCGGTCTTGCCGTCTTTATCCTCACCGAGGATCAGGATGCGGTCGCCTGAACCGGTGCCGGTCAGGCCCTTCTCTTTGAACAGCGCGACCCGGCGCCGCGCTTCGGTGGCCCACGCCTTGGCCTCGTCGCAGAGCTTGTGCTGCTTGCTGGCGCGCCGGAACACGATCGGCGACGACCACATTTCGCGGATCAGGATGAGGTTCTCGTCACCCTCCGGGAAATCCTCGGGCGGGCCGAGGTGGAAATGCGTCGTGAGCCCGGTCACGTGGTCGGAATCCGGGTGCGAGAGCAGGAAGGCGTCGACGTAGAGCCGGCCCTTGTCGTCGCGGGAGAGGCGCCTCTTGAGATCCTGGGCAACGTCGTAGGTGTCGTCCTCGGGATCGTCGGCGGCGGCGCGGATGTTGATGTCGACGAGGATCGTTTGCCGAGCTAACCCATGGAAAGCTTGCGGCCCTCGGCATCCTCGCCGCCGTGCATGCGGGCTACCTGATCTTCGGCGTCACCAAGCGAGCCACGCTTGACGCCTCGAAGGCATATGCCCGCCAACTCACCCTCAGCTGCGAGACGCTGATGGTGCAGATGAAATCGGCCTGAGCTGCAACGTTCCCTGTGGCGCGCACGAGTGTCGCCAAGCTGTACAGGTTCAGGTTTTTGAGCCAAGCTGGTGCGGAAATTGAAAGCCTGCCCGTGACCGACCGCGAAATCCACCTTTACCTCGATGACAGCGGCAGCCGTGAGCCAGACCGAGAGCCCAGAGAGAAGCGCCGGGACGAAATGGATTATTTCGCCCTCGGCGGCATCCTCATCAACGAGGAAGACGTCGATGAGCTCTATGCCCGCCACAAGGCCTTCTGCCAGAAGCACGGCATCACCTACCCGCTCCACTCCTGGGCGATCCGGGGCGGCCGTGGCGACTTCGGCTGGCTGAAGAAGCCGGAGTCCGCTTTTGAATTCCTGGGAGACTTGCAGGGGATGCTGCTTGGGCTGCCCGTGATCGGCATCGCCGCGGTCATCGACCGACCGGGCTATGTTGCCCGCTACCGCGACCGGTACCGGGACCAGCTCTGGTTCATGTGCAAGACCGCCTACTGCATCCTGATCGAGCGCGCCGCCAAATATGCCCGCAGCCAGGACCGCAAGCTGCGCGTGTTCTTCGAGCGCGCCGGCAAAGCCGAGGACCGCGACCTGGTGGCCTACACGCGGATCCTGAAGACGCAGGGGATGCCGTTCGACGGCGCCAACTCCGCCAGCTACGGGTCGTTAACTGCCGAGGAGTTCAGGGACATCGTGCGCGGGGAGCCCCGCGGCAGAACCAAAGCCACGCCGATGTTGCAGATCGCCGATCTCTACCTCTATCCGATGGCCAAGGGCGGCTATGACCCGTCCTACCGGCCCTACAGGGCCCTGATGGACCACAAGCGTCTCATCGACGCGCACCTGCAGCCCGAGGACCTGGCATCCTGCGGCATCAAATACAGCTGCTTTGAACGGATAAAAAACAAAGACCCGGACTAGCCGGGCCTTCGTTTTGAAAAGTTCGGCTGGCGCCTGGCGCCAACCCCGGAGCGATGCTCACGCCCAAAGTATGGGTATTGACGCTCTCTTTGTCAACACCCCGGGTGAACCTCTGGTCGGGGGGTCCCTATCTTATCACTTGCATATAGCACGGTTCGTCTGATCGGCACTTCATATTATCAAGTCCTCTTCTTTGGGTGCAGCGCGGTTCCCCGGCCCCTGAATCCAGGGACATAGGCCGGGCGAACCTTGAAACACCCTCCCCCTGAATGCAGAACCGTCCCCAATGCCCTTGCGTCATCACGGGAAACCACCATATCTAGGCGCAGTTCATCACAGGGAGCCTCAGATGGCCCAGCCAGAAACCGCCAAGGCAGACGTCGACAAGCTACGCACCAACGAGAAGAAGTGGACCAAGGCACTCATGGCCACGGGCTGGAGCGCTTTCCCCAACATCATCATCGAGAAGCAGCAGGCTCTCGGCCTCGATGCGCTCGACATGAACATCATCATCCACCTGGTCCAGTACTGGTGGCTGCCCGACAACCTTCCCCACCCCTCGGTCGAAACCATCGCCAAGGCGATCGGGGTGACGCCCCGCACCATTCAGA
>NZ_RZOI01000063.1:0-15869 GCF_004022645.1 Mesorhizobium sp. M4A.F.Ca.ET.020.02.1.1
GGCATAGGCCTTGAGCACCGGCGCGAGCAAGGTGCCGACAAGATCGTAGGCCACGCCGAGCCTGACCTTCCCCGCAACCGCGCTGCCGGCAATCTCGGCCCAGATCTCGTCATTGAGCGAGAGCAGGCGCCTGCCCTTGCCGAACAGCCGCTCGCCTGCCCTGGTCAGCCGCAAGCCGCGCCGGTCGCGCTCGAACAGGCTGCAGTCGAGAACGTCCTCCAGCCGCTTGATCTGCTGGCTGACGGCGCCTTGCGTCAGGTTCAGCGCATTGGCCGCCGCCGTCATGCTGGCCCTGTCGGTGACGGTGACGAAGGTTCGGATCAACGCGGTGTCGAGATTGCGGATCATTTTGGCATTATAGATGTTAATGCAAATCATATCAAACATTGCATTTACTGATGCGAAGCGCGCTTTAGCATGCAGGTTCCCGCGAAAGGAGCCTGCATGTTCAAAACCATCCTTCCACTCGCCCTGTTCGCTCTCATCTCCACCTCGACGCCGGGCATTGCCACGACCCTGTCGACGGCCTCCGGCGCGCAGTTCGGCTTTCGCCGATCCGTGCCGCTGATGGCCGGCAGCGCCGCCGGCCTGGCTACTGTGGCGGCCGCGGGTGCCGCCGGGCTCGCCGGCCTGCTGTTCACCGCCCGCGTCAATGCCGGCGACCCGACCGCCGGCATCAACTACGAGCTCACCGCGATCACCGCGGCGATCATCGGCGGCACCAATTTGTTCGGCGGCCGCGCCTCGATCCTCGGCACGATGATCGGCGCGCTGATCATGGGCGTGCTGCAGAACGGGCTGACGCTGCTTGCGGTGCAGTCCTACTATCAGCAGATGGCGATCGGCGCGGTGCTGATCCTCGCCGTCTTCATCGACCAGTATCAGGTCCGGAAGGAGTCGCGCGTATGACGCTTCTTTCGCTTCAAGGCATCCGCAAGAGTTTTGGCGCGGTCGACGTGCTGCACGGTGTCGATCTCTCGGTCGCGGCCGGCGAGGTGGTCGGCCTCGTCGGCGACAATGGCGCCGGCAAGTCGACGCTGATGAAGACCATCACCGGCATCTACCGCGCCGATTCGGGCTCGATCGAATACGACGGCAAGGACATCCTTGCGCTCGACCCCGGCCAACGGCGCGAGCTCGGCATCGAGATGATCTATCAGGATCTGTCGCTGGCCAAGCAGCAGGACGTGGCGTCGAATATCTTTCTCGGCCGCGAGCCGACCAGGAAGGTGTTCGGCCTGTTTCCCGGCTTCGTCGACAAGGCGGCGATGGACCGCGAGGCGTCCAGGATGATCGAGCGGCTCGGCGCGCGGCTACCGTCGATCAACCGGTCGGTCGGCTCGTTCTCGGGCGGCCAGCAGCAGACGGTGGCGATCGCTCGCGCGCTGACCTTTAATCCGAAGCTGGTGATCATGGACGAGCCAACGGCGGCGCTTGCCGTGCGCGAGGTGCAGAGCGTGCTCGACCTGATCCGGCGGCTGCGGTCGGAGGGCATCGCCGTTATCCTGATCTCGCACCGGCTGAACGACGTGCTGTCGGTCACCGACCGCATCGTCGTGCTGCGCCACGGCCGCGCCGATGCGGATCTCGTCACCAGCAAGACGAACATGAACGAAGTCGTCAGCCGCATCGTCGGCGGCGGCGATATCAGCGCCGCGGCGGCGCATGAACAACGAGGCTAAACATATGAACACTTTTGGACTGCACACTTTCGCCATCGCTCCGGTCTGGGACCTTGCCCGCATCGAACCGCAGATGGACCGGCTGAAGGAACACGGCATCGGGCTGATGGAAATCCCGCTGCTGCGCCCTGAGGAGATCGACACCAAGCGCACGCGCGGCTTCGCCACGCACTACGGCGTCGAGCTGATCCCCTCGCTCGGCCTGCCGCGCTCCCTCGATGTGGTCGAGCGGCCGGACGAGGCCCTCGACTTCCTGCAGCCGGCCTTCAAGGTCTGCAATGAGGTGGGCAGCGAGGCGCTCGGCGGCGTTACCTACGGCACGATCGGCAAGACTACCGGCCGGGCGCCGACGCGCAAGGAGATCGACGGTATGTGCCGCTTCCTCGAGCGGGCGGCGAAGTCGGCGAAGGCGCGCGGGCTGAAGCTCGGCATCGAGCCCTGCAACCGCTACGAGACGCATCTGATCAACCGCGGTATCGATGCGACCAGGGTCATCGAGCGGGTCGGGGCGGAGAATATCTTCATCCACCTCGACACCTACCACATGCATATCGAGGAGGAGAGCTTTGCGGCCGGCTTCGAGGCGGCCGCGCCCTTCCTCGGCTATGTGCATGTGTCGGAGGCAAACCGCGGCGTGCCGGGGCGCGGCATGATCAACTGGGCGGCCTGCATGAAGGCAATCGCCGACATCGGCTACGAGGGGCCGATCACGCTCGAAAGCATGAACCATGTCGACGTCGACATCGCCGGCGGACTGGCGGTGTGGCGCCCGGTGGCTGAAGACCCGCGCGACGTCATCGAGGTCGGCCTGCCGTTCCTGCGCGACGAGGCGAGGAAGGCAGGGCTGAGCCTCGGCAGATAGAAGGTCGCCAGGCTCTCCGTCAGAACGGGTAGTGCTGGCCGGGATCCTCGATCGTCACCCAGCGCAGGTCGGTGAATTCGGCGATCGAGGCCTTGCCGCCGAAGCGGCCGTAGCCGGAACCTTTGACACCGCCGAACGGCATCTGCGCCTCGTCGCCGACGGTCGGGCCGTTGATGTGGCAGATGCCGGCCTGAATGCGGGCAGCGACCGCCATGGCGCGCTTGATGTCGCGGCTGAAGACGGCCGACGACAGGCCGTATTCGGTGTCGTTGGCGACGCGCACCGCCTCGTCCTCGCCCTTGACGCGAATGACTGGCTTGACCGGCCCGAAGGATTCTTCGGCATAGACGCGCATCGAAGGCGTCACGTGATCAAGCAACGTCGCTTCCACCACAGTGCCGGCGCGCTTGCCGCCGGCGACAAGCTTCGCGCCCTTGGCGACTGCGTCGGCGACCAGTTCCTCCATCTTGTCGGCGGCCTGGCTACTGATCAGCGAGCCCAGCACGACGTGGCCGCGCGGATCGCCTGCCGGCAGTTGCGCGGCACGGGCGGCGAGCCTAGCGACGAACTCGTCGGCGACCTTGTCGTCGACGATCAACCGTTCCGTCGACATACAGATCTGGCCCTGATGCATGAAGGCGCCGAAGGTCGCGGCATTGACCGCCGCGTCGATGTCGGCGTCGTCCAGCACCAGTAGCGGCGCCTTGCCGCCGAGCTCGAGCAAGGCCGGCTTGAGATGCCTTCCTGCAAGCTCGGCGATGATGCGGCCGACCTTGGTCGAGCCGGTGAAGTTGACGCGCTTGACGGCCGGATGCGCGACCAGCGCTTCGACGATGCCGGCCGCGTCCTTCGGATCGTTGGTGACGACGTTGACGACGCCCTTGGGCAGACCGGCCTCGACCAGAACCTGGCCGATCAGCCGGTGCGTGCCGGGGCACATCTCGGAGGCCTTGAGCACCACCGTGTTGCCGCAGGCGAGCGGCATCGCCAGCGCGCGGGTGCCGAGGATGACGGGTGCGTTCCACGGCGCGATGCCGAGGCAGACGCCGGCCGGCTGGCGGATGGCCATGGCCAGCGTGCCCGGCTTGTCCGAGGGGATGATCTCGCCCGAGATCTGCGTCGTCATGGCGGCGGCCTCGCGCAGCATGTTGGCGGCCAGCATGACGTTGAAGCCGGCCCAGGGGCCGGTAGCGCCGGTCTCTTCCATCATCAATTTTGTGAATTCGCTGACCTTGGAGGCCATGACGTCGGCCGCCTTGGAGAGCAAGGCGCGGCGTTCGCCGGGGCCGGTCCGCGACCATGCCGGGAAGGCGGCGGCGGCGGCGGCAACGGCGGCGTTGGCGTCGGCGACACTGGCCGCGGCGGCGCGCGTCGCCAGTTTGCCGGTGAATGGGTCCAGGCGCTCATAGGAGGCCTTGCCGGACGCCGCCCTTTCGTCGCCGTCGATCAGAAGTCCGATATCCATTGTTCTCTCCCTCGCTCCCGGTGGAGCGTTGCAAGTTCAGATTAGAAGCCGAGCACCTCGGCGTTGATCGAGGCTTCGAGGCCGCCGTCGACCGGCACGTTGGCGCCGTTGATCCAGCGCGCGCCATCCGAGCACAGGAACAGCACGACCGGCGCGATATCGCCCGACGTGCCGGCACGACCCACCCGCGAAATATCGCTGTCGACGCGGTCGTCGCCGAGCACGGCGCGGAACTGCTTCAGGATCGGCGTCTCGACCGGGCCTGGGCTGACCGCATTGACGCGGATGCCGCGGCTCTTGAAACGCTCCTGATGCGCGGCGCGGAAAGTCCACAGCAGCAGAAGCTCCTTCGAGACCGGATAGCCTTCCTCGTTCTTGACCGCATGGTCGGCGACCACCCTGGCGACATCGGGAAAGCCCTCGATGCCGATCATCGAAGCGGCGCGGTTGAGATTGGCGCGCCAGCCGAAGCCGGCGATCGAGGCGACATTGACGATGGCACCGCCTTCGCGAAGCTTCGGCGCCAGCGCCTCGGAAAGCGCACGCAGCCCGTAGAAATTGACGGCGAGCGTCGACACGGCGCCGGTGTTGCCGGAAAGGCCGGCGACGTTGCAGAGCGCATCGAGGCGCTGCGGCAGCCGTGCCACCAGTTCGTCGACGCCTGCCCTCGACGAGATGTCGGCCTTGACGAAGCTGCCAGCACTTGCTGCTGGCTCACGCACGTCGACGCCGATCACGTCGGCGCCGAGTTGGCCGGCGAGTTCCGCCGTGCGGGCGCCGATGCCGGAGGCGACGCCGGTGATGAGGATGGTCTTGCCGAAAAGCATGGTCAGGCCTTCTCCCGAGATGTCGTTGTCGGTGCCGGCGAAGCGGTCTCGCCCGTCGTTTGGGTCGCGTTGACGGGAAGCCTGACGCTATAGCCGACGGGCAGCAGGCGCAGCCCAAATCGCTCCTCCAGCGTTCCCCACAGGCCGCGCGGCAACAGTAGCGAGAAGGCGAGGGCCGTGGCGCCGAGGCCGATCAGGTACCAGACGCCGGCACCGCCGAACCAGGTCTCGATGAGGAAGAAGAGCAGCGCGCCAAGGATGGCGCCCTCGAAGGTGCCGATGCCGCCGACCAGCACCATGAAGATCATGTAGGCTGTCCACTGGACGCTGAAATAGGTCTTCGGCTGGAAGGTGATCGAGGTCGCCAGCCACAGCGCGCCGGCAACGCCGATGCCAAAGGCGGCGAGCACGAAAAGCAGCCGCTTGGTGCCGGTAACGCGCACGCCGACGGAGGCCGCCGCATCCTCGTTGTCGCGGATGGCGCGGATGGCGGCACCGGTGCTGCCGCGCAGCAGGCCGAACAGGACGGCAAGCAGGGCGGTCATCGACGCCAGCGCCAGCCAGTAGATCGCCACGCGTCTGGTCGAAGCGTCGTAGACGTTGAGCGAGATCAGCGACGTGCCGGTCTCGCCCTGCACCAGCCGGTCGAGGTTGACGAGGAGATGGGTGAGGGCCGCGATCACCCACATGCCGATGGCGAACTCGCCGTTCCTGAGCCGCAGCATGAACAGCGAGATCGGCCAGGAGACAGCGCCGACGACGATCGCCGAGACGAAGAGCGCGACGAAAGGATTGAGGCCGGCATCCGCCAGCCGGATGCTGAAATAGGCGCCGAGGCCGAAGAACACCTGCTGGCCGACCGAGACCAGTCCGCCGAAACCGGCGAGCGCGTTCCACATCGCCGCGAGGATCACATAGATGAACAGCGCGGTCATCCGGTCGACGGCGCCTGCCGACAGGAATTGCGGCGCGATCGCCAGCAGCGCGATGATCAGGGCCACCGCGATGGCGGCAATGCGCGAGGCGGCGGTGCCGCGCTCGATGACAGGGGAGGCGGCGCTCATGATGCCTTCCCCGCGGGCAGGCGCAGCAGGCCGCGCAGGCCGAGGCCGGAGGTGGACAGGCGTATGAACAGGGCGATCAGGAACGCGACATGGCCGCCGATCAGAAAGCCCTGCGGATGCACCTGGGCGCCGAGCGTCTGGGCGAGCGCCAGCACGATGCCGCCGATCAGCGTGCCCCACAGCGAGCCGGCGCCGCCGATGACCGCCGCCTCGAAGGCGAACAGCAACTGCGGCGCGCCGGCATAGGGATCGAAGGTGGCGCGCATGCCGAGGAAGGCGCCGGCGAGACCGACCGTGACCATGGCGATCGACGCGGCGACCGCATTGGCGCGGCGCGCATCGACGCCGACCAGGCCGGCGGTATCAGGGTCCGCCGAGGTCGCGCGGATCGAACGGCCGAGGCCGGTGCGAGTGAGGAAAAGCTGCAGCCCGCCAAGCAGCACCACGGCGGTGACGAAGATGATGACCGCGAGCTTGCCGACATAGATGCTGCCTGGCCATTCCCAGGAATCGTAGGAGAGGCTGCCGATAAAGGGCGCCAGCGAGCGCGTGTCGGCGCCGAACTGCTCGAACAAGAGATTGTCGATGACGGTGGCGAGGCCGAAGGTTGTCAGGATCGGCAACAGCGCGCCGCCGCGCGCGCTGCGTTCGAGCAGGAAGCGCTGCAAGGCCCAGCCGATCGCGGCCATCGGCGGCAGGACGATCAGCAGTCCAAGGAAGGGTGAAATGTGGAAGCGCGAGGCGAACAGCCACAGCGCGAAGGCTGACAGCACGGCGAGGCTGCCATGGGCGAGGTTGATGATGCGCATCACCGAAAACATGAAGGAGAGGCCGCAGGCGATCAGCGCGTAATAGCCGCCGAGCAGGATGCCCTGGACGATCTGGTTGCTCATGCCGGCATGCCTCCGGCGCCCTTCCGATGCAGGCCGAAATAGGCTTTCGTCACCTCGTCGCGCGACACGCTCTTGCTGTCTCCGGCAAGCGCGATCCGTCCCTCCAGCATGCAGATGACCTTGTCGGAGACGGAGAGGGCACGGTTGAGATCCTGTTCGACGAGGATGATCGTCGTACCGGAGCTGATCAGGCCGTGCAGCGAGGCGTAGACGCGGTCGACGACCAGCGGCGACAGGCCAAGCGAGACCTCGTCGAGCAAAAGCAGTTGCGGATTGCTCATCAACGCGCGGCCGATGGCGGTTGCCTGCTGTTCGCCGCCGGAGAGATGCCCGGTCTTGGCGCGGCGGCGCGGCTTGAGGTTCGGAAACGTGTCGAGCACCCTGTCGACGCTCCAGTCGCCGGGGCGGCCGGCGCTTCGTCCGAGCAGCAGGTTCTCCTCGACCGTCATGTCGACGAACAGTTTCCTGCCTTCTGGCACCAGCGCGATGCCCATGCCGACTCTGCTGTGCGAGGGCACGCCGGAAAGATCGACGCCATCGAATCGCACGCGCCCCGATGCCTGCGGATGCGCGCCGGCGATGGCTCTCAGCAGCGTCGTCTTGCCGGCGCCGTTGGCGCCGACCAGCGCCAGCGTCTCGCCGCGCTCGACGTCGAAACTCACGCCGCGCACCGCCTGCAACAGGCCGTGGCGGACAACGAGATCCTCGACCGAAAGCAGGCTCATTTCGGGCCTCCGCCGAAATAGGCGTGGATCACCTGCGGGTCGGCCATGACCGCTTGCGGCTCGCCGTCGGCGATGATCTTTCCCGCATCCATGCAGATCAGCCGCCCGGCCACCTGCAACAGGATGTGGACGATGTGCTCGATCCAGACGATGCCGATCTTGCGGCGCCGCAATTCCCTGATGGTCTCGACCAACTCGCCGGCCTCGCCGTCGGTCAGTCCGCCGCCGATCTCGTCGAGCAGAAGCAGCGTCGGCCTGGCAGCGAGCGCCCGGGCGAGCTCCAACCGCTTGCGGTCCAGCAGGCCGAGCGTCTCGGCACGGCGGTTGGCGACGCCAAGCATGCCGCACAGTTTCAACGAGGCAAGTGCCTCCTCATAGGCTTCGTCGCGCTTGAGTCCGGCGCCATGCGAGGCGGCGATGAAGACATTCTCGAACGTGGTCATGCCGCCGAACGGTTTCGGCACCTGATGCGTGCGCACGAGGCCGAGCCGGCAGCGCGCCGTTGCCGGCAGCGACGTGACATCGCCGCCCTTGAAGGCGACGGTACCGGCGTTCGGCGGATAGGCGCCGGACATCACGCTGAGCAATGTCGTCTTGCCGGCGCCGTTCGGGCCGACAATGCCGACCGCCTCGTCGGCCTGCATGGCGAAGTCGATGTCGTCGAGCACCACCAGCGCGCCGAAGCGCTTGTGGATGCCGGCGGCATTGAGGATCGCAGCGTTGGGCGAAATGGTCACGATGCGAACCCCGTCAGCAGTCCAATCAGCCGTTGTACGGCTGCAGCTTGGCTTCGACCGGCACCTTCGGGTCGGTGGCGTTTTCGGTCACCACATAGTCGAGCGCGAATTTGCTGCCCTCCTTCGCCGCCACCCACTGCGTGCCGATGATCGGGCCGGGCGAGACATTGGCGACTGGGCCGCTGGTAAAGTCGACCTTGCCGATCATCGTCTCGGTGTTGAGCGTGCTGAGAGCCTTCGCGACCGCCGCCTTGTCCTTGGCATCGGTGCTGGCCTTCAGCGCTTCGAACCCGGCGTCGAGCAGCGACATCGAGGCGCCGAGCTGCTGCGTCCACTGCTTGCCGCTCGCCGCCTCGTAGCCGTCGGCCAGCTCGCTTCCGGAGACGCCGGTCAGCGGCGACTTGTAGGGGAAGGCCTTGTGCCAGTAGGCGGCGCTTGAAAGCTTCATGCCGAGATCGCCCAGCGCCTCGATATCGGACGGGAACAGGCCGGTCTTGGCGACCTGGGCGATCTTGATCTGCCGGGTCAGGCCCTGCTGCGCCGCCTGACGCCAGAACGCGGCGAAATCCGGCGGGATCGGGAAGGAATTGAAGATCTCGACGCCTTCCTGCTTGAACAGCGCGATCTGCGAGGAATAGTCGGTGGTGCCGGTCTCGTAGGCGCCGGGGTCGACGATGGTGAAGCCCTGCTTGGCGAGCAGCGGCGCAAGATGGGCACGGATGGCATTGCCGTCGGCGTCGTTCGGATACATGACGCCGACCTTCTTGTTGGTCTCGATCAGAGTCCACTGCGAGACATAGGCCTTGAAGAATTCGTCGACGCCGAAGCCGAAATGATAGGTCCATTTGAACGGCGAAGGCTGGCCCGGCTTGGCGCCGCGGCCGAAATACCAGGCTTCCCAAGGCATGACCGTCGACAGGCAAGGCACGCCGGCCGCTTCGCAGGCGTCGGCCACCGGGTTGATTACCTCAGGCGTGGACACCGCGAGCATCAGGTCGATGGCCTGGTTGTTTATCAGGTCCTTGGCGAGTTGGCCGGCGCGCGAGGGGTCCGACTGCGTGTCCTGGTCGAGGATCTCGACGCTGTATTTCTTGCCGCCGAGCTCGATGCCATTGGCGAGCGCCTTTCGGGCCAGGTCGAGCACATAGCCGTCGGTCTCGCCGAAACCGCCGAGAGGCCCGGTGCGCGGGCTGACGAAGCCGACCTTCAGGGTGTCCGCGGCCTGCGCGAAGGCCTTGCCGCGGCCGAGCGCAAGGGCCGCGCCGCCGGCCACCGAAGTGGCAATGAACTGGCGCCGCGACATGCCGGCGATAACGGGTTTGCTGCCGATAGTCTCAGTCATCTGCTCCTCCCTCAGTGGCCGCCCCACGCGGGCCGCAACCGGTTTTCCGGGTGCCGCCAGCCGGGGCTCGCCTTTGATCCTCCACGGTCACATTGCACTAGCGGTTTGGTTCGGTAAAATGATATTTTGCGGTGTTTCATTAACCCGTAGGTTACGAAAAGACACGCCGAACGGAGTCCGTTGTCAGGCGCTATGCCGTGCCGCCTCGCGGATCGTCTGCAGCAGGATGGAAAAGGCCGGAGAGGGAGCAGTGTCGGTGCGCATGGTCAGGCCGACCGGTCCCTTGGTCTCCTCGGTGTCGACTGGCAAGGCGACGAAGGCGCCGCTGGCGATCTCGTTGGCGACGACGCCGGCCGAGATGATCCAGACCGCATTGCTCTGGCGCATGAAGGAACGTCCGAAGGAATCCGAGACGGTCTCGATCTCGGTTTTGGGCGCGGTCATGCCATTGGTGATGAAGAGACGGTCGACGAAGGGACGGATGACGGATTCCCTGGTTGGCATCAGCACGGGGAACTCATCGAGGCGGGCGAAGATGTCGGCTCCCGGCTCCAGCAGCGGGTGCCCGTCCCGCACCACGAACAGCACCTGCTCGGAATAGAGATGCTCGAAGAAGAAGCCGGTCATGTTCTCCGGAGCGGCGAGACGGCCGACGACGAGGTCGAGCGCGCCGACTCGCAACTGCTCGAGCAGCACCGCGTTCTCGCCGGTGACGATCTTGATGGCGGCACCCGTGTTCTCGCTCAGGAACAGGCTCATCGCCAGCGGCATCACCCGCGCCGATACGGTCGGCAAGGCGCCGATGCGGATCGGATGGCGATTGATTGCGCCGTCCTGGCGGACGGAATCGACGCCGCGCTTCAGTGCCGTGATCGCCGTGCCGGCATGGCCGAGGAAGATCTCGCCGAGCCGCGTGACGCGGATGCCGCGGCCGTCGCGTTCGACGACGGCGATGCCGAGCGCCTCTTCCAACTCGCGCAATGTCTTGGTCACGGCCGGCGCGCTGACATGCAGGAATTCGGCCGCCCTTGCCACGCTGCCTTGCCGCGCCACTTCGAGAAACGCTTGCAGGTGTCGGAAGCGGATGCGGCTTTCGGCCATGGTTCGATAACCTCGGAGTTAATGAAACGCCGCAAAATATCATTTTACCGAACCAAATACCTAGTGCAAGCTAACATCGGAGGATCGAAATCGTGCCATTCGTCAGCATTGGCGGCGTTACGCTGCACCACCGCTACAGGCCGGGGACTGGCAATGCGTGCCCGATCATATTCATGAATTCGCTGGGGACCGACTTCCGGATCTGGGACGAAATTGTCTCGCTGCTCGGCGATGAAATGCCGACGCTCGTCTATGACAAGCGCGGGCACGGGCTGTCCGACATCGGCGGCGTCAGCTCGATCGACGATCATGTCGATGACCTCTGCGGCCTCGTCGATCACTTCGGCCTGGCCAAGGTCGTGCTGTGCGGCCTGTCGGTCGGCGGCCTGATCGCGCAGGGGTTCTATGCGCGGCGCCCCGAAAGCGTTGAGGCCCTCATCCTAAGCGACACGGCGCACAAGATCGGCACGGCCGACAGCTGGAACACACGCATCGCGACGGTCGAAAGCAAAGGCATCCAGGAGATTGCCGACGCCGTGCTCAAGCTGTGGTTCACCCCTGCCTTCCACGCGGAGCGTTCCACCGATCTCGACGGCTGCTGGAACATGCTGACCAGGCAGCCGCTCGCCGGCTATATCGGCACCTGCGCCGCCGTTCGCGATGCTGACTTCACCGAGGCCGCGCCCCGCATCGCGGTGCCCACGCTCTGCATCGTCGGTGACCAGGACGGCTCGACGCCGCCCGATCTCGTGCGCTCGCTTGCCGATCTCATCCCTGGTGCGCGCTTCGAGGTGATCCGCAATGCCGGCCACATTCCCTGCGTCGAGCAGCCCGGGCCGTTTACCGGGCTGATCCGCGATTTCATCGCATCGCTTCCCAGCGGAAAGCAAATCCATGGATGACATTTCCAAGAACACAACCCGATACCGGACCGGACTTGAGGTCCGGCGATCCGTGCTCGGCGATTCCCATGTCGACCGGGCCGAGGATGCGGCCACCGATTTCGACCGGCCGTTTCAGCACCTGATCACCGAAGCCGCGTGGGGAACGGTGTGGGCGCGGCCGGGCTGGTCGAAGCGCGAGCGCTCGATCGTGACGCTGGCGCTGCTTGCGGCACTCGGCCATGACGAGGAGGTGGCCATGCATGTGCGCGCCACCGCCAACACCGGCGCATCGCGCGACGATATCTGCGAGGCTTTCCTGCATGTCGCGATCTATGCCGGCGTACCGGCCGCAAACCGCGCCTTCAGGATCGCCAAGGAGGTGTTCGCGCAGATGGACGAGAATGCCCATGCCTGAGTCGGGCTCCAACCGGGCGCCGGAGACCGGCGCCTTCTTCCAGCGCGATCGCCTTTGGCATCCGCCGGCTTTCACGCCGGGCTACAAGAGTTCGGTGCTGCGCTCGCCGCAAAAGGCACTGCTTTCCTTCGACAACACGCTGTCCGAACTCACCGGCCCGGTGTTCGGGCACGCCATGCTCGGCGAGTACGACAACGACCTGATTCACAATTTCGCCCAGCCAGGCGAGAGCGCCATCGGCGAGCGCATCATCGTGCATGGGCGGGTGCTCGACGAACGGGGCAAGGGTGTGCCGGGCGTGCTGCTCGAATTCTGGCAGGCGAATGCCGGCGGCCGCTACCGCCACAAGAAGGACAGCTATCTGGCGCCGCTCGATCCGAATTTTGGCGGCTGCGGCCGCACCATCACCGGCGACGACGGCGGCTACGCCTTTCGCACCGTCAGGCCGGGACCCTATCCGTGGCCGAACGGTCCGAACGACTGGCGTCCTGCCCATATCCATTTTTCGGTGTTCGGCCAGGGTTTCGCGCAGCGGCTGATCACCCAGATGTATTTCGAAGGCGATCCGCTGATCTGGCGCTGCCCGATCGTCGGCGGCATTTCCGACAAGGCAGCCATCGAAGCGCTGATTGCTACCCTCGACATGCAGTCGACGATCCCGATGGACGCGCTCGCCTACAAGTTCGATATCGTGCTGCGCGGACGTCGCTCGACGCTGTTCGAGAACAGGCCGGAGGGCAATTGATGGCGCAATCGCTCGACCGGCTGAAGGAAAGCCCTTCGCAGACCGCGGGACCCTACGTTCATATCGGGCTGACGCCGAATTTCTGCGGCATCGGCGGCGTCTATGAAAGCGACCTCGGCTCGACCATGGTCAATGGTGAGACCAGGGGCGAGCGCATCGAGCTGCGTATCCGCGTTTTCGACGGTGCCGGCGCGCCGCTCAAGGACGCGCTGATCGAGATCTGGCAGGCCGATGCCAACGGTTTCTACAATTCGCCGGCCGAATTGCGCGGCGCTGCCGATCCGAGCTTTTCGGGATGGGGCCGGAAGCCGACCGACATGGAAACGGGCGTCTGCCTGTTCCAGACGATCAAGCCCGGCCGCGTGCCGTTCCGCGACGGGCGGCTGATGGCGCCGCACATTACGCTGTGGATCGTGGCGCGCGGCATCAATATCGGCCTCCATACCCGGCTCTATTTCTCGGACGAGGAAAAGGCCAATGCCGAGGACCCGATCCTTGCCCGCATCGAGCATCGCCTGCGCGTTCCGACGCTGATCGCCAAGCGCCAGGGCGACACCTACGTCTTCGATGTCCACCTGCAGGGCGAGAAGGAGACGGTCTTCTTCGACAGCTGACCGACCGGAACATGACCGTATCGCCCTTCGATCATCCGCTGCTTTCGGCTCTCCTCGGCGACGAGGAGGCGGCAAGGCATTTTTCCGTGGAAGCCGACATCGACGCGATGCTGGCTTTCGAGCGCGCCCTGGCCGAGGCCGAGGCCGAGTGCGGCGTCATTTCCAACGACGCCGCAACGGCAATCGGCTCGGCTCTGACCTCGTTCCGGCCCGACACGGCCAGGCTCAGGGCCGGCGTTGCCAGAGACGGGGTCGTGGTGCCGGAGTTGGTACGCCAGATCAAGGCCGCCGTCGGCGAACCGCACAATGCGTTCGTTCATTTCGGCGCGACCAGCCAGGACGTCATCGACAGCTCGCTGGTGCTGCGGCTCAGCGGCGCGGTCGACCATATCGGCCTGCTGCTCAGCGAAAACATCGTGCGGCTTGCGGGCCTCGAACAGGATTTCGGGGGCAGGGCGCTGATGGCGATGACGCGCATGCAGCCGGCAATCCCGATCACGGTTGGAGATCGGATTGCCTCATGGCGGGCGCCGCTGGAGCGTCACCAACTCAGATTGAAGGAACAGTCCGCGCGGCTGCTGGTCGTCCAGTTCGGCGGCGCGGCCGGCACGCTCGATAGACTCGGCGACAAGGCTGCGCCCGTGCGCGCGGCGCACGCCGCCAAACTCGGCCTCGGCGATGCGCCGCAGTGGCACAGCCAGCGCGACGCGCTGGCCGATTTCGCCAGCTGGCTGTCGCTGGTGACCGGCAGCCTCGGCAAGTTCGGCCACGACATCGCGCTGATGGGGCAGGCCGGTACGGACATAAAACTGTCCGCGGGCGGCGGCTCGTCGGCCATGCCGCACAAGCAGAACCCGGTGAAGGCGGAGGCGCTGGTGGCCCTTGCCCGCTTCAACGCCACCCAGCTTGCCGGCATGCACCAGGCGCTGGTGCACGAGCAGGAGCGCTCTGGCGCCGCCTGGACACTGGAATGGCTGATCCTGCCGCAGATGGTGGTGGCGACAGCGGGAGCACTCCGGCTCGCCGCGGAGCTTGCCGGACAGATCGAAAGCCTCGGACACTGATGCGTACACAGGTTGTTATCATCGGCTCGGGCCCATCCGGCCTGCTGCTCGGCCAGTTGCTCGCCACCATTGGTGTCGAGACCGTCATTCTCGAACGGTCGAGCCGCGAGCATGTGCTCGGCAGGGTGCGCGCCGGCGTGCTCGAACAGGGGACCGTCGACCTGCTCGGCGAGGCGGGCGCGGCAGACAGGCTCCATGCCGAAGGACTGCCGCATTCCGGCATCTCGCTCGCCTTCGACGGTCGCCTGCACCGCATCGACCTCACGGCGCTCACCGGCGGCAAGCATGTCACCGTCTACGGCCAGACCGAGGTGACGCATGATCTGATGGACAAGCGCGAAACGGCCCGGCTGGTCACCGTCTACGAAGCCGCGAACGTCGCGCCGCATGATTTCGATGGCGCGGCGCCTTTCGTCACCTATGACAAGGACGGTGTCGGCCATCGCATCGACTGCGACTTCATCGCCGGCTGCGACGGCTATCACGGCGTCAGCCGCCGCTCGGTGCCGGAGGGCGCGCTGAAGACCTTCGAGCGGACCTATCCGTTCGGCTGGCTGGGTGTGCTGGCGGAGGTGCCGCCGGCCGACCACGAGCTGGTCTACGCCAATCACGAGCGCGGCTTTGCGCTGTGCTCGATGCGCTCGCCGCACCGCAGCCGCTACTATGTGCAGTGCCCGGCGGACGAGCGCGTCGAAGCCTGGTCCGACGATCGTTTCTGGGACGAGTTGCGCCGGCGCTTGCCGCCGAAGACGGCCGCCGCCGTCACCACCGGGCCGTCCTTCGAGAAGTCGATCGCGCCGCTGCGCTCCTTCGTCGCTGAGCCGATGCGCTTCGGAAAGCTGTTCCTGGTCGGCGACGCGGCCCATATCGTGCCGCCGACCGGCGCCAAGGGCCTCAACCTTGCCGCCAGCGACGTGCGCTATCTCTTTGCCGGGCTTCGCGAATTCTATAGCGAGAGATCTCAGGCAGGGCTCGACGCCTATTCAGCCAAGGCGCTGGCGAGGGTCTGGAAAGCGGTGCGTTTCTCGTGGTGGATGACGACGATCCTGCACCGTTTTCCCGAGACGGGCGAATTCGGCCAGCGCATCCAGGAAGCCGAGCTCGACTATCTCGTGCATTCCAAAGCGGCGTCTACCGCTCTGGCGGAGAATTACGTCGGCCTGCCGTATTGATCGGCAAGGCCCGTCAAACCCGCTCCAGCGCGATCGCAATACCCTGGCCGACGCCGATGCACATGGTGGCGAGCGCAAAGCGGCCGCCGCGCTCGCGAAGCTCCAGCGCCGCCGTGCCGGTGATGCGGGCGCCCGACATGCCGAGCGGGTGGCCGAGCGCGATCGCGCCGCCATTCGGGTTGACGTGCGCGGCGTCCTCGGCGATGCCAAGCTGGCGCAGCACCGCGATGCCCTGCGAGGCGAAGGCCTCGTTGAGCTCGACGACGTCGAACTGGTT
>NZ_RZOI01000640.1:0-3495 GCF_004022645.1 Mesorhizobium sp. M4A.F.Ca.ET.020.02.1.1
GGCCATGCCGATCGCGCACGCGCCGACGACGCCAAGCCCGATAAGCAAGGCAGCCGCCGTTGTCGCGGCGGCGCGGCGCGGCCGGCGCGATAGCAGGCCGCCCATCCAGAACACCGCCAGCGTATCGAGCACCATGAGCACCAGCGCCGCGGCGACGAGGGCGCCCTTCAGGTTGCGCGACTCGTCAAAAGCGTACTGGATGGTGGTCACCGGCAGCGAGACGTTGGGCCTCGCCAGCGGCGCAAAGGTGCTGGCTGCATCGAGCAGATTGTGGGCGAACACACCGGTCTCGGAGCCGTAAAGGCCCGGCGGGTTTTCGATCGTCACCGGCAGTGGACCGGGACCTGGCACCAGCGGGCGAGCGTCCGGGGTCGGCGGCACGAGCATGCCGTCTGCGGCGATCATGCGATAGGGGGCCAGCGAGGTGGCGGCGGCTTCGGCATTGGCGACCGCGGCACCCTGGTTGCGCGACAGTTGCACGATGCGCCTCAGCATCTCGACGAAACTGCCCGAGATCGGCAGGTTCGACCATGTCGCCTCGGGCGTGACGTGGAACAGCACCAGCGTGCCCTTGCCCTTCTTTAGCCCGGTCACCAGCGGCGTGCCGTCAGCCAGCGTCGCCCAGGTGCGCTCGACAATGTCGGGCGTCGGTTCGGCCAGCACCTGCCGGGTGACGGTCACCTCGGTCGGTGGTGCAAGATCGGCGAAGGCGCCATTCTTCGGGAATTCGGTCACGGGCTGCGGCGTCGTCCAGGACAGCGCGCCACCTAGCGCGCGTTCGCCGCTGCGCAGCCTGACCGGCAAAAGGTCGTCGTCATTGCCGGCGGCGGCCAGCCGCGAGCCGGCGAAACGCACCAGCGTGCCGCCCTTGTCGACCCAGTCGACCAGCTTAGGCCGGACCTGCTCGGGAATGGTGCCGACATCGGCCATGACGATCATCGCCGGCTTCTGGTCAAGCAATTGCGGGATGGCGTCGGCGAGGTCGACGCTCGATGGCTCGACGAGATCGGCAAAGGGCTGCAACGCACGACGGATGTAGTAGAGCGGCGACAAGAGCGGCTGCGCCTGGTCGGCCTCTGACTGCGACAAAAGCCCGACGCGGCGGCGCTTGGAGCTTTCGTCCAGCACCCGCAGGGCGCCGGCCTGATGTTCGCCGTCGAGCGCGATCGAGGCGAAGTCGTTGCGCAGCTCGAACGGCACGGCCATGGTGCCGGTGGCCATGGACTCGCCCGGCGAAAAGGTCAGCGTCGCATCGGCGATGCGGCGGCCCTTGTCATCGAAGGCGCCCGCGGTGACCTGCGCGGGCGCCGGATCGCCCGGCGCGCGTATGGCGGTCAGCGCGAAACCGTCGACCTGGTTGTCGGCGCCGGTCAGGCCGGTCAGCGAAATCCGGTCGGACGTGGCCCAGACCAGGCGCGCGGCGTTGCTCGACAAAAGCGTGTTGAAGGCGGCTTCGTCGCCTTGCCCGGCGAGCCCGTCGGCGAGCACGGCAACGCTGGCGCCGGGATGGCTCTCCAGGCTTGCCGCGACGCGGGCATAGACGGCGGGACGGTCGGTCGGGATCGGCCGCGGCTTGGCCGCGCGCAGCCGGTCGAGCGCGGTAGCGGCGTCGAAGGGGCCGATCTCGGCGTTGGGCTTTTCGGCGGTGAAGGCGATGATGACGGGCACGCCGTTCGAGCCGGCGTCGGCGATCAGCCGTTCGGCCGTGGCGACGCGCTTGCCCCAGTCGGCGGCACTTGCCCAGTCATTGTCGATGACCAATGCCAGGGCCGAGCCCTCTGCCGGCAGTTTTTCACGCGGATTGAAGACCGGTTCGGCAAGTGCGACGACGATGAAGGCCGCCATCAGCAATCTCAGCAGCGTCAGCCACCATGGGCTCTGCTGTGGCGTCTCCTCGCGCTTCAGGACGCCGGCCAGGATCTTCAGCGGCGGAAACACTTCCGTCTGCGGCTTCGGCGGGGTGAGCCGCAGAAGCCACCAGATCACCGGCAGCGCCAGCAGGCCCCAGAGCACCATGGGCGCACCGAAGGAAAGCGGTAGCCAGCTCATGCGCCGATCTTTCCGGCATGACCACTATGGACGGTCAGCCCGGTATGACTTGCGGTCAACCCGGTATGACCTGCGGTCAACCCGGTATGACCCATGGTCAACCCTGCATGACTGCCTTCGGCGGTCAAAGCCATGTGGATGCGCACCAGCGCTTCCGAGGCGAGGCGGTCGGTGTGATTGACGGTGAAGCTCCAGCCCAGCCGCCTGCACCAGCCGGCCAGTTCCTGGCGGCGGGCATTGTAAAGCAGGCGATACTCATCGCCGAACATCTCGGCGCGACCGGCGGTCAGCTTGTCGCCGGTCTCGGGATCGGTGAACTCGGTGCGCCCGGCATAGGGAAAGGTCTCCTCGGCCGGATCGGCGACCTCGATCAGGTGGGCGCGCACGCCGTGGCGGGCGAGCACGTCGAGCCAGGCCATGGTCTCCTCGACCGGATCGAGGAAGTCGCCGACGAGGACGACGTCGGAAAAGCGGCGGATGCCGGAGAGGTCGGGCTTTGCCGGCAGCGCGCCGGCATGGCCGAGCTGGGCGGCGATGCGCTCGGCGCCGTTGCGGGCGGTGAACGGATCGGTCAGGCCCGGCCAGGCGATGCGCTCGCCGCTGCGCGACAGAAGCTCGGCCATGGCCAGCGCCAGGACGAGCGCGCGCGATTCCTTGGAAACGCTGGCGCCGGCCGATTTGTAGAGCATCGACGGCGAGGGATCGGCCCACAGCCACACCGTGTGGGCCGCCTCCCATTCGCGGTCGCGCACATAGGTGTGATCGTCGCGGGCCGAGCGGCGCCAGTCGATGCGCGAGGAATCGCCTTCGACATAGGGTCGGAACTGCCAGAAATTCTCGCCGATGCCGCGCTTGCGGCGGCCATGCCAGCCGGCGATCACGGTGTTGACGATGCGACGCGCCTCGACCAGCAGGTCCGGCACCAGCGAGGCCCGCAACCGGCCACGGGCGAGCGCATCGCGCGTCGCAACCGGTGCCTGGACCTCGCCTATTCGTGCCATCAGATGCCTTTTGCCAGTTTCGCCACCACGTCACGCACAGATGTGCCCTCGGCGCGGGCGGCGAAGGTCAGCGCCATGCGATGTTGCAGCACCGGCTCGGCGAGCGCCCTGATATCGTCGACCGACGGCGCAAGACGTCCATCATAGAGCGCGCGGGCTCGGGCGCAAAGCGTCAGCGCCTGGCTGGCGCGCGGCCCGGGACCCCAGGCGACTAGCTTGTCGGTCTCGGCGTGGCCCTGGCCGGGGCGGGCCGAACGCACCAGCTTGAGGATCGCCTCGACCACGCTTTCCGGCACCGGCATGCGGCGGATCAGCGTCTGGATCTCCTTGAGCCGCGCCGGCTGCAGCACATTCTCGGCCTTGGCGTCCTCGACGCCAGTGGTTTCGAGCAGGATGCGGCGCTCGGCCTCGATTTCCGGATAGAGGATGTCGACCTGCATCAGGA
>NZ_RZOI01000641.1:0-3491 GCF_004022645.1 Mesorhizobium sp. M4A.F.Ca.ET.020.02.1.1
TTCGCTGGCCGGCCGCACCGAAAGCCCTGTCGCGCAAGGCGTGCCGGTGCGAAGCGGCGGCTTCGGTGGCGCGGAGGGACTGGCGACCTATCTCGACCAGGAAAAGGTCGAGCTGCTGATCGATGCCACACATCCCTATGCGGCGCGCATCTCCGCGAATGCCGCCGAAGCGGCCAGGCAGGCCGGCGTGCCGATCCTCGCCTTGCGCCGTCCGGGCTGGGAGCCCGTGGCCGGTGACCGCTGGACGCTGGTCGACAGCGCGGCCGAGGCGGCGAGGGCGCTCGGCACGGCGCCGCGCCGCGCCTTCCTGGCGATCGGCAGACAGGAGGCCAGCGCTTTCGAGGCGGCACCGCAGCACCGTTATCTCATTCGCAGCGTCGACCCCGTCGAGCCTAAACTGGGTGTGCCCGACGCGATCTATCTGCTGGCGCGCGGGCCGTTTCCGGAAGCGGAGGAACGCGCGCTGCTCGAAAAGCACGGCATTGATGCCGTCGTGTCCAAGAACAGCGGCGGCGGGGCGACCTACGGCAAGATCGCCGCGGCGCGCGCCTTCGGCATCGAAGTGGTCATGGTCCGTCGGCCGCCCGTGCCGGACGTTCCGTCGGCCGAGACCGTCGATCAGATGGCCGCCAAGGTCGATCATCTTTTCGCGCCCGTTGCCGAGCGTGGCGTGTAGACCAGCGACGGCTTGTCGCCACGCCGGATGATCCTCGTTTCCGGCGAGCCGATGATGATGCAGGTGGCCATGTCGGCCTTTTCCGCATCGGCATCCGCAAGCAGATGCACGTCGATACGTTCGTCCGGCCGGCCGGCGGCGCGGCCGAAGATGACCGGCGTGGTGCCGGGCAGGATCGCTTTCAGGCATTCGAAGGCGCGGCCGAGCTGCCAGGGGCGCGCCTTGCTGATCGGGTTGTAAAGCGCAATGACGAAGCCGGCGCCGGCGGCAGCCAGCAAGCGCAGCTCGATCAACTCCCATGGCTTCAGATTGTCGGAGAGCGAGATGGCGCAGAAATCGTGGCCGAGCGGTGCGCCGATGCGGGCGGCGACCGCAAGCATGGCGGTGACGCCGGGAACGACCGCAAGGTCGACCGCGCGCCATTCCGTCGGGCCGGCCTCGATCGCTTCGCAGACCGCTGCCGCCATGGCGAACACGCCGGGGTCGCCGCCGGACACGACAGCAACGTTATGGCCCTCGGCGGCCTTGGCCAGAGCTTCGTTGGAGCGGGCAAGCTCCTCGCGGTTGTCGGATGCGATGCGGGTCTGGTCCGCTCTCAACTCCAGCCGGTCGAGATAGGGCTTGTAGCCATAGAAGAAGGAAGCCTCCGCCACGGCGCGTCTTGCCTCCGGCGTAACCTGGTCGGCATTGCCGGGGCCGAGACCGATGACGGTGAGACGGCCGCTCATGCCTTTGCTCCGGGGCGGGCGGACCAGCCGGCGACCAGCACGATGGCGAAGTAGGGCGCCTTGTCGTCCGGCTTGTCGGCTAGCCGCATCGAGACGCTGCCCGGCATGGAGCCGCGCTCGACATAGACGGCTTTCGCAAGCTTGCCCGTCGCCTGCAGCGCGCGCCGGATCTTGGGCAGGTTGCGGCCGACCTTCATGATCACCGCTGCGTCGGTGTCGGCCAGCCGCCGCGTCAGCTCGAACTCGCTCATCGTGCCCGGCAGGACAGTCAGTACGTCGTCGCCCTGGACGATAGGCAGGCCGGTCGCCGACCAGCAGCCGGACATGGCGGTGACGCCGGGGATGACCTCGGTCGGGAAGCGATGCGCGAGGCGAACGTGCAGGTGCATGTAGGAGCCGTAGAACAGCGGGTCGCCTTCCGACAGCACCGCCACCATCCTGCCGGCGGCAAGATGTTCCGCGACCGCCTCCGCCGACTGCGCGTAGAAATCGGCGATCTGCGAGCGGTAGTCGTCGTGATCCTTGTCGATCTCGGTCGTCACCGGATAGAGCAGCGGCAGCTCGATCATGTCCGGCCGGAAGCGGGCCTCGACGATGGCGCGCGCATTGCTGTTGTTGCCGCGCTTGGCGAAATAGGCGACGACGTCGGCCTCTGCCAATGCCCGCGCAGCCTTGAGCGTCAGTAGCTCGGGATCGCCGGGACCGGTGCCGACGCCGACGAGGCGGCCTTTTACAATCGCGTTCACAGGCCGGGCCTCGCCAATGCGTTGAGGGCAGCGGCGGTCATGGCGCTGCCGCCCAGCCTGCCGCGCACGATGGCGTAAGGCACGCCATAGGAATTCTCGGCCAGCGCGTCCTTCGATTCGGCGGCCCCGACGAAGCCGACCGGCATGCCGATGATCGCCGCCGGCTTCGGCTCGCCGTCGCGCAGTTTTTCCAGCAGATAGAAGAGCGCCGTTGGCGCGTTGCCGATGGCGACGACCGAGCCGGCGATGCGCTCGCCCCAGAGGTCGATTGCCGCGGCCGAGCGGGTGTTGCCGATTTCTTTCGCGATCTCATGCGTACGCGGATCGCGCAGCGTGCAGATCACCTCGTTGCCGGCCGGCAGGCGAGCGCGGGTCACGCCATGCGAAACCATCTCGGCGTCGCAGAAGATCGGCGCGCCTGCGGCAAGCGCCGCGCGCGCCGCATCCACGAAACCGCTGGAGAAGACGAAATGGCTGGCGGCCTCGACCTGGCCGCAGGCATGGATCATGCGGATCGCAACATCGGCCTCGGCGTCCGAGAAGCGCGACAGGTCGGCCTCGGCGCGGATGATGGCGAAGGAGCGCTCATAGATCGCCGTGCCGTCGTGGATGTAGTCGTAGGCCGCCATGCTCATTCCTGTCGGTAGATTTCGGCGATGCCGGCCGCGCCAAGCCTTGTGAGGCAAGCCGCGGCGGTTTCGCCTCGATGTCGTTGCGCGCGGATCGCTGCAAGGATGCCGCCTATGCCGCGCGCGGCGTCATAGCCCGGCCTGTATCCGGCAGGAAGAGCCTTTGCCGTCCCGCCAACGACAAGTCCGGCTCCGTTTTCGTCGCCGACCAGTGTGAGGGCGGCCAAGCCGGGATGCGCGCAGCCTTTGGCGCAGCCGGAAACGTGCAGGCTGAGCGAGGCGTCGAGGAGGTCGCTGTTTTGCGCCGCGATGGTTTCGGCGATGGCTCGGGTGGCGATGCGGCCGGAGGCGCAGGCCGGTGTGCCGGGGCAGGCAGCGATGCGGGTTCGCGGATCGGCGGCGTCGGTGACGAAGCCGAGGGCGGCGGCGGAGGTTTGCAGCGAGGTGCCGGCGGATGGGGCGAGGCCAAGGAAGAGCATGGCGCGGCCGGGGGACAGGCGGATCTCGGTCACGCCGAGATCCGAGGCTTGGCCGGCGAGATCGATGAGATTCCGTGCCGGCATGCTGCCGAAGGGTAGGCCGATGCCGAGGGCTTGGCCATTCGCGAGATCAAAGATGCCGATGGGGGAGCGGGCTGGCGCAGGATGGCGCTCTACGGCGCCCCCCTCTGTCCTGCCGGACATGTCCGGCAGGACAGAGGGGGGCGCGAAGG
>NZ_RZOI01000642.1:0-3484 GCF_004022645.1 Mesorhizobium sp. M4A.F.Ca.ET.020.02.1.1
AGCATATCTTGTGCGTCCGATTTGGACGCGCTTCGCTCTAAAGTCGCGACGGCGACCGCCGACATCCCTGCCGACGATCCCGCCGCCTTTCAGGAGTGGAAGGCAGTCCATGGATCAAACCAGGCGGGCAACCCATCAACCGGCACGGCCGACATTTGCCGAACTGTTCACACCGAAGCTGGTGACGGTGCTGCGCGAGGGCTACACGGCTGCACATTTTAGGGCCGATGCCATTGCCGGACTGACGGTTGCCATCGTGGCGCTGCCACTGTCGATGGCGATCGCGATCGCATCCGGCGTCACACCAGAGCGCGGCCTCTACACCTCGATCGTCGGCGGCTTCATCATTTCGGCGCTCGGCGGCAGCCGCTTCCAGATCGGCGGGCCGGCGGGCGCCTTCATCGTGCTGGTGGCGGCGACGGTGGCGCGTGTGGGCGTCGACGGTCTGCTGCTGGCGACGATTATGGCCGGCGTCTTCCTGCTCGCCATCGGCTACCTCAGGCTCGGCACCTATATCAAGTTCATCCCGTATCCGGTGACCGTCGGCTTCACCGCGGGGATTGCCGTCATCATCTTCTCCGGCCAGATCACCGAGCTGTTCGGGCTGAAGCTCGCCGGCAAGGAGCCGGGGCCGCTGGTGCCGAAGCTGATGGCGCTCAGCGAGGCGGCCGGCACGATCAACCCGGCCGCGACCTTCGTGGCGGTGCTTACCATCGCGACCATCGTCCTCCTCAAGCGCTGGCGGCCGAAATGGCCGGCGATGCTGGTCGCCATCGGGCTGGCCTCACTCGTCGTGGCGCTGTTTTCACTGCCGGCCGAAACGATCGGCACGCGCTTTGGCGGCATCCCGCGAAGCCTGCAATGGCCGGCCCTGCCGCCGCTCAGTCTCGACAGGATGGTCGACGTGCTGCCGGACGCGATCGCCTTTGCCCTGCTCGGCGCGATCGAATCGCTGCTGTCTGCCGTGGTCGCCGACGGCATGACCGGCCGCCGCCACCGCTCCAACTGCGAATTGGTGGCGCAAGGTTTCGCCAACATAGCGTCGGCCCTGTTCGGCGGAATCTGCGCCACCGGCACGATCGCCCGCACCGCCACCAACGTGCGGGCCGGCGCGCACGGTCCGGTCTCGGGCATGTTGCATTCGGCGATGCTCTTGGCGTTGATGCTGGTGGCGGCGCCGCTCGCCAGCTACATCCCGCTCGCCGCCCTTGCCGGCGTGCTGGCGGTGGTGTGCTGGAACATGTTCGAGAAACAGGCCTTCGCCACGCTGCTCAGAAGCTCGTCAGGCGATGCGCTGGTGCTGATGGCGACGTTCCTGATCGTCATCTTCCGCGACCTCACCGAAGGCATCGTCGTCGGCTTCGCGCTGGGCTCGATCCTGTTCATCGATCGCATGGCCAAATCGATCGCCGTCGAGGCCGACCAGCCGTTGGTGCCGGAGGACGTCGCCGACCGCGCCACTGCCTATGATTCCAGCGAGGCGAGCGATGCCGACACTGTCGTCTACCGCATTTCGGGCGCCTTCTTCTTCGGCGCCGCCTCGACCGTCGGCACCGTGCTCGACCGCATCGCCGATCAGAGGAAGAACTTCATCCTCGACTGTTCGGCGGTGCCGTTCTTCGATTCCACCGCGGCCAACGTCATCGAGGGCGCGGCGCACAAGGCCAAGCGCGCCGGCGTGCGCTTCATCATCGCCGGCGCCGCGCCGCAGACGCGGCGCATGCTGATCAACCACGGCGTCAAGCGGCCGCTGGTCACCTACGCCGCCTCGATCCGCGATGCGCAGGGGCAGCTCAAGGCGCCCGCCGCCTGATCGCTGAGCGGGCGGCCTCAACGCGAGCCGACCGCCCGACGGCTTCAATCGAGGCTGAGCGCGGCGACCTCGCCCTCGTTCATCAGCGGCACGAAGATGGTTTTGCCATCGGCGCCGATGTCGGCGCTGCCCGGCTTGAAGGTGGCGACCACCTCAGGCTTGCCACCGCCGTGATAGCGGTAGAGCGTGCCGGTCATGTAGGCGGTGGCGTAGATGCTGTCGCCGATGGCGACGACGCCGTCGAGGTCGGCGAACTTTTCCGCGCCGGGTAATTGCGAAACCGTCCTGGTGGCGAGGTCGACCGCAAGCAGGCCGCCGGGCTCGGCGGTGCTGAAGTCAGGTTTGATACCCTTGCCCCAGGACGCGACGATCAGCCTGCCGCCGTCGGCGAAGACGCCGTTGGGCGAGGCAAGCGCGGCGTCCTTGACGAACAGTTTCGGTGTGTCGCTGTCGATGCGGTAAATCGCGTCGGCCAGCATGTCGCTGACATAGACCTTGCCCGCGCTGTCGGCCGTCATGTCGTTGAGGAAGACGGCGTCCGGCACGTCGACGCTTGTGATCAGCTTGCCGCTGGAGAGATCGACGACGCGGACCCTGGTGATGTCGGCGACATAGAGCTTGCCGCCCGAGATCGCCATGCCCTTGGGCGCATCCATGCCGTCGGTCCAGTGCTGCGTGACGACCTTGCCGTCGAGCGACAGCACCGACAGGTAGCCGTTGCCGTCGGCCGCGCCGGGATTGCCGACGATGTTGGAGACGATGATGCGCTTGTTGGCGGCATCGAAGAGCGCCGATTCCGGCTGCTCGAAGCCGGTGGCGCGCCAGATTTCGCCGGCCTCGGCGACTGAAGTCAGCGCAATGCCGGCGATAGCGAAGATGGTCGAAGCGATGAGGGTCTTCATGGCCTGGTCTCCTGTGATGACGGCGGAGAGCTAGGGTTTTTGATACTTTTCCGGAAGGCCTCTTCCAGCTAGTATCACAAATCGATACGAATTCGCGCTGGCGAGGTGCATTCCATGAACGCTCCGATCTTCGAGGCGCTGAAACGCACGCTGAGGGCGAAGGGCCTGACCTATCGCATGCTGGCCGAGCGCATGGGTGTTTCCGAGCCGACGGTGAAGCGTGTCTTCCATGAGAAGAACTGCAAGCTCGGCCGCCTGGTCGAGATCTGCGCCGCCGCCGAGGTCGAGCTGGAGAACGTGCTGGGATCGATGAACAGGGGGCCGGGGCCCGCCAACCATGTCGCGCCGGAGATCGAGCGCAAACTTTCTGCACGGCCGGCGCTGCTGTTCGTCTTCATCATGCTCTCGGAGAAGTTCACACCCCAGGGCATCATGCGTTCTCAAGGGTTGAGCGAGGCCTCTATGTTCCTCTATCTGCGCGACCTGGAAGAGCTCGGCCTTGTCGAGATCGGCCGCGGGCTTTCGGCGCGGCTGCTGGTCGAGACGCCGATCCAGTGGAATTTCGACGGGCCGCTGAGGCCGCTATTCGAGACGACCAACAAGAATTTCATCGGCTGGGCGATCACCCATCTGGAGCGCGAGGCGAGTTTCGTCAGCTTCTCGCGGCGGATGCGGCCTGAGACGGCGGAGATGGTGCGGCGCGAGGCGGAAGAGCTGGCGGAGCGCGCAAAACTGCTTGCCCATCACGACCAGCACACGACACCGGAGG
>NZ_RZOI01000643.1:0-3477 GCF_004022645.1 Mesorhizobium sp. M4A.F.Ca.ET.020.02.1.1
TAGCCGGCCAGAAACGATGCGGACGCTACCCCCAGGCAGGCGAGCATTCCAATCGGCTTGTCCGGGAACAACAACACCGATGAAGACCACAGTGCCAGTCCATTCAAACCGAAATTGACGAGGTCGATGGTTCCGACGGCAAGAAGCCGTTTGCGCGAAGCGGCAAGGTCGGCCAGGAGTTGCCTGATGAAGGGGGCTATCCGGTCTCGAAACACCAGGGCCGCCGCCGCCGCAACCACGACAATGGACAAAAGTCCCACTACGAGCCAAGTTGAAACTTCGCTGATTTTCAGCGCCTGCATCAGCCATTCGCGCAAAAGCACCGCAACCAGGGCGAAGCCGACGCAAAGCAGGGCGATCGCCTCGACGATCATCGCTTTCGTCGATGCGCTGACAGGTATGTCGTAAGATTTGAGCACCACTGCCCTGCCAACGAGGTGGCCGACGTTGCCGGGCAGATACTTGCCGATCTGGGTGGAGAGAAAAACCGGTCCAATGAGACCGAGCGGGCGCCCAACGCCGAAAACACCAAGCAGCATATGCCAGTTGAGAGCGGCGAGCAGGAGGCTGCAAAAGATTGCCGCCGCACCGATCAACAGCGAAGTCCAAAAGAAGGGGGCGGTTGCAGCCCGGAAAAGCACCTCGGGCGAACGGGCAACTGCGGCAATGAAGAATGCCAACCCCGCCAGCGACAGCGTGATCCCGACAATGCGGAGCGCTTTCACCGTTGCTTCCTTGCCACGAATATGAGCGTCGGGACAATTCCCCGCATCGACTTGAAGATGAAGTCCGGAATGTTGCTTGCGATTTTGTAGGCGCCGACATTGCTTTCCAAATCGCTCACAAGGCGAATGGCGTCGATGGTCTTGTCCTGCGCGTCGAACCCGGCTTCGCTCAACAGGGTTTCAGCTTCGGCTCGAGAGAGAGGCCGACAGTCATAGCGATGCTTCGCTCCGCGAAGTCGGATGTAACGATCCGCGATCGGAGCAGGCAGCCAACTCAGCAACGGAAGCTTGTAGTGAGCTTCGAAAAGCCGCCATTTGTTGGGGACCGCAAAGTACACGGTTCCATCCGGCTTAAGGCAACGGTGAATTTCGTCGAGATGCCGCCGCTGCTCAGCAAGATCACCGACATGCTCGATCACATGATTGGTGACGATCAGATCGAAGTGCTCGTTTGGAAACGGCAGTCTGGTGTCGTCCACCTTGTGGAAGACATAGCCCTGCTCGATCTGGCGCTCGTCATTGATGTCGGTCGCAAAGGTCCCGCGCGGGCCAAAACCGAGCTCGGAAAAGTAGCTTGCGATGAAGCCAGAGCCACAACCGACCTCGAGCATGCGCATATCCGGCTTCGGTGCCGTCATGCCGGAGAGCATCGCAATCTTCCGGGCCTTGGCATTTCGGCTTTGCGCATCGAGGATCGCGTGTGAAAGGCGCAAGGCTGCCATGCGCGTCGCCCTATCGTCTCTTCAATTCCGACGCAAGGCTGCGCCAGGTGAGCCGTTCATTGGTTGCCGCTATGGCATCAGGCTCATACCACTTGCCTCCATCCATAACGCGCGACAAGGCACCCGCAAGGGCGTCCACGTTTTCCGCCTCGACCAGAATGCCTGTTCCGGGCAAAACGGTATCGACGAAGCCACCAACCTCACTTGCGACCACAGGCTTGTGGTAGTTGAAGGCAAGCGCGGCCACGGCGCTGCCCGAGGCTGAGCGATAGGGCAGGACAATTGCATCCGCGCGCGCGAAGAGATTGGCTGCCGACTGGTTCGAGACATAGGCATTCACCATATCGACCTTTTCGGAGATACCGCTTTCGCTGATGATCCTTTCGTAAGCTGAAACGCCGTCCCAGCTTTCCCCGGCAATGGTGAGATGGAAGTCCCTGTCGGCAATCCTGGCCAAGGCGTGCAAAAGTATGTCCAAGCCCTTGTAAGGCCGGATCAACCCAAAGAAGAGGAGTTCCGTTCTCGCGCGTCGCGGCAATTCGTGATCCGGCGCGGGGAAGGCATCGTAGGCCGGAATCGGATGCATCCGGATGGATGCTGCCGGAAACATTTCGCCAAGACTCTCGCGATGGCGACTGGAGTGCACGAACAACTCCTTGCAGTCGCCTAACGCCAGGTTGCGAAGTTTGACCTTCCAGCCGGCGGATTCGTGATCATCCACATTGTGGCAAATCACCACCAGCCGCTTACCGCAGCGTCTGGCAAGCCGTTTCACCCAAATGATGAACGGAGCCCAATAGACGTGCCACCATTGCACGACGATCAGATCCGGATTCAAGGAACGAATGCGACGGCCGACCGCTGGCCAGGTGAATGGATTGACTGAATCGACGATGTATTCGACATCCGGGAGATATGCGCGCGGCTCGGGTTCCTTGTCGCTTCCGCCGGGGTACATGAATGCCGGAAACTGACGCGAAAAGGATATCGTAAATCGATCATCCGACTCGGCGAGAGCTTGGTGCAATTGAGCCGTGTATTGAGCTATTCCTCCGCGATAGGGCGGAACAGGCCCAATTAGGACTATACGCATCAACGCTCCGAGTTCCGGACGAGATTCGCCCGCTGCGTATAGCGGATGTCCTCCAGCAGCTTGCGGTTGGCCGCTATCACATCGGCCAGGAAAGCGACGAGAAGGCACTGGAAGCCCATCGACATCAGCGCGCCCGCCAGGATCACCGACTGTATATGGCCGGTGCCCGTTCCGGTCAGGTAGAAATAGAGGAAGCGCAGGCCGATCAGGAAGCCAAGTCCGAAAAGCAGCGCCGCGGCAATGCCGAAGAAGCGGGCAGGCTGGTAGATGACGAAGATGCGCACGATGGTGAACATCGAACGCTTCAGATAGGAAGGTATGCTCTTGACCAGCTTCGATGGCCTAAGATCGCCATTGACGCGGATCGGCACCGAGACCACGCGCATATTCTTGCGGCCGGCCTGGATGATGGTTTCCAGCGTATAGGTGTAGTTGTTGAACACGATCAGGCGCTGGGCCGCGGTTCGCGAGATGGCGCGGAATCCGCTCGGCGCATCCTGAACGTCGGTGCCGCTGCTCACCCGAACCACCCAACTGCCAAGCTTTTGCAGCAACTTCTTGGCCGGAGAGAAATGTTCTATCTCCGAAATCGGCCGAGCGCCGATGACCATGTCGGCGCGCTCCTGCAGGACCGGCAAGGTCAGGGCCGGAAGATCGGCGGCGTGATATTGATTGTCGGCATCCGTGTTGACGATGACATCGGCGCCTTGTGCCAGACAGGCCTCGATGCCGGTCATGAAGGCGGCGGCAAGGCCACGATTGCTGGTGTGACGGACGACATGGTCGACGCCGTTTTCCTCGGCAATCCTGACCGTTTCGTCGGTGCTTCCATCATCGATGATCAACCATTCGACGCTGTCGAAGCCTGTGACGGTCCGCGGCAGATCGCTCAGCGCTATCGCCAGTGTTTCTGCTTCGTTGTAACAAGGAATCTGGA
>NZ_RZOI01000644.1:0-3465 GCF_004022645.1 Mesorhizobium sp. M4A.F.Ca.ET.020.02.1.1
ATACCATCGTCATCTCCGGCGGCACCGTCGGCTCGCCCAAAGTTCTCGCCGCCTCGAAGCTGGATACCGGCCCCGCGCTCGGGGCATATATCCATGAGCATGTCTGCATCGGCTCGCGGGTGACGCTCAACCAGGACATCCGCAGGCTGATCCGGGACGACGAGCCGGTCTATTCGATCTGGGTTCCCTTCTCGCAGGGACGCCCCTGGCAGAACCAGCTGTGCCGCTTCACCCTGAGTTCGGATGGAACGCGGCTGGCGCCGGGCATTCGCGAAGTCGACACGTCTGATATCTTCACCTTCGTGGCGATGGATGTCGTGGCGCAGAACCGCTTCATCTTCGACAGGGAACGCCTCGACCCCTACGGCCTGCCGCACGCGGATGCGGTGTTCGGCTTCTCCAGGGATGACCGCGAACGCATTGGCGCGGCGATGGCCGAGCACTTCCTGATCGCTTCGGAGGTCGGCGATATGCAGGCGGGCTGGAACCCGAGCATTTATCCAGCCGGGGGCTCGACGCATTTCATGGGATCCTGCCGCATGGGCGAGAAGGACGACGGCCAATCGGTCGTTGACAGTCATGGCAGGCTGTGGCGCTACGAGAATATTTTCGTCGCGGACAATTCGGTCCTCGGAACGCCGAACGCCGGCAATCCGACATTCACCACCGTCGCCCAGGCGCTGAGGACCGCGGATCGCATCCTGGGCCGCGGCGCCGGCGGTTAGCCGGGCGCTGGCAGGCTCAATATTCCTCGACCGCGATAAAGTCGAAGTCGCCGGCTTCATTGCGCAGCGGCCAAAGCGCCCGATAATCGTCGCTGTTGTACCAAGCCTCGATGGACGCCGCGTCGGGGAACTTGAATATCGCCGTGCGCTTGTGGCGATGAGTGCCCGTCAAGACGGCCTTGACCTCGCCGACCGAGATGAACTCGCCGCCGAAACGGGCCACTATCGGGCCCGAGCGATCGACATATTCCAGCATCTTTTCCGGGTTCTTCAGCGTCCCGTGGGCAATAAAATAGGCGGCCATTTGGATTCCCCTTCCGATTGGATCTTGCCGCTCATCCGCGCGCGGCGATGGTGCGGTGGTCCTGGATTCCCAGTCCCTCGACTTCCAGCCTAACCTGCTGCCCCGCCTTGAGAAACACCGGCGCCGGCTTTATGCCGAGCCCGACGCCCGGCGGCGTGCCGGTGGCTATGACATCGCCCGGCTCAAGCGTCATGAAACGGCTGAGATAGGCAACGAGGAAAGCGACGCCATAGACCATCGTCTTCGTCGATCCCTGCTGATAGCGATGCCCGTCGACCTCGCACCACAGCGAAAGGTTCTGCGGCTCGGGAACCTCGTCGCACGTCACCAGCCAGGGACCGATGGGTCCGAATGAATCATGGCTTTTGCCCTTGGTCCATTGTCCCTGCATCTCGGACTGGAAAGCGCGCTCGGAAACGTCGTTGATGGTGCAGTAGCCGGCGACGTGGGCAAGCGCCTCGGCTTCGGCGATGTATTTCGCGCGCTTGCCGATGACGACGCCGAGTTCGACTTCCCAATCCGTCTTCGCCGCGTCGCGCGGGATTTCGATGGGATCGTTGGGTCCACAAATGGCCGATGTCGCCTTCATGAAGATGACAGGTTCGGGCGGAACAGTTTTGCCTGTCTCGGCGGCGTGGTCGGCGTAGTTCAAGCCGACGCAGATGAATTTGCCGACACCCGCGACACAGGGGCCGATCCGGGGCGAACCGTCGACGCGAGGCAGCGTTGCGGGGTCGATGGCCGCAAGCCGCTGCAGGGAGGTATTCGAAAGGTGATCTCCGCTGAGATCGGGCACCAGCTCCCCTATGTCACGCAAGAGGCCGGAGCCATCCAGGAGCCCCGGCCGCTCGCACCCCGGCTCTCCATACCGCAACAATTTCATCGCGCCGCTCCACCTGATTGGACGGCGGTTTCGATAGGCTCACAGGCCGCCATGCCATTGATTTCTCCATACCCATAGCACGATGGCGCGCAGATCTGTCAACGCTTGATATGCGTGTAAAATATCTGTAGTGTGCCAGAAGTATCGAGGTATGCTGGGAACGTGCAGCAGCCTGGCGAGGGAGAAATGTCAGCATGGCAAGGGTGATCCAACCCTTTGAGTTCGTGGAGCCTTCCACCATCGACGAGGCGCTGGGCCTCGCATCGTCCGAGGGATCGCGTCTGTTTGCCGGCGGCTGCGAACTCGTCTTGAGCATGCGTCGCGGCCTGGCGCGCTACAACCGCCTCGTCAGCATCATGGGGATCACCGGCCTTGACGGCTTCCGCGCTCATCCCAAACACGGGCTGGAATTCGGCGCCCAGGTCAAGATACGCCAGCTCGCCAACCACATCTGGGTCGGCAAGCGCTGGGCGGCGCTCCACGAAGCGATGGAGCAGCTTCACCCACCCCACATCATGAACATGGGCACCGTCGTCGGCAATCTGTGCAGCGCGGTCCCCTACTACGACCTGCCGACATCTCTCTACGCGCACCGTGCGGTGATCCGGATTGGCGACGCAAGCAAAGTGCGCGACCTGCCGATCGACGATTTCTACGTCGGCTCCCGGCTGACCGCGCTGAAGCCTGGGGAAATGGTGACATCGGTTTTCGTGCCGCCGCCGGTGGCGGATGCGGGCAGCGCCTTCAAGAAGATATACAAGGCGCGTCGCCGTTCGGAAGATCTGCATAAGATCAACGCCGCTGCCTATGTGGCGCTCGACGCGGCCAAGGAGGCGATCGTCGATGCCACGCTTGTCGTCGGATCGGTCGGCTTCAAGCCGGTGCGCATCGTCGAGGCCGAGGCCGCGCTGATCGGCAAGCCGGCAAGCCATGCGACATATGAGGCGGCGGCTGGTATCGCCGCCGGGACCGTCGCGCCACTGACCGATGCCGCCTGGGTGGAGGAAATCCGCAGCGAGTGGATCCGTATCCTGGCGCGCGACGTGCTGGAGCAGGCCGCGAGCCGTGCCCGCTCTCGCCACGATCCCGCCGGAGACGCTCATCTTGCCTATTGAGAGGCCGTGATGCCCAGACAGATTGGTTCATTTCATATCAACGGTAAGCTCAAGGAGGTGATCGTCGAGCCGCAGATGCTGCTTGTCGACGTCATCCGCGAGAAAATCGGCCTGACCGGCACGAAGCGGGCCTGCGCGAGCGGCAATTGCGGAGCCTGCACGGTGCTGGTCGACGGACTGCCGGTCTGCTCGTGCCTGACGCTGGCGATTACGACGCAGAACTTGGACATCCGCACCGTCGAGGGCCTACGCCGCGCCGATGGCGAGTTGCACCCCCTGCAGCAGGCCTTCATCGACCACTGCGCTTCGCAGTGCGGCTTTTGCACGGCGGGAATGCTGATGTCGGCCACCGCTCTCCTGGAAGCCAATCCGCGCCCGACCCGCGACGACGTCAATCGCAGCCTTTCGGGCAATATCTGCCGTTGCACGGGCTATGTT
>NZ_RZOI01000645.1:0-3464 GCF_004022645.1 Mesorhizobium sp. M4A.F.Ca.ET.020.02.1.1
ATCTCGACGTCATGCTGCAGATCACCGATGCCAATCCGGTCGAGGTGCGCGGCATGGGGGTCAGGCTGACCGACGAGGTCGCGCCTTCGATGTACAATTACGGCCACTTGCAGGTGCTGTTCGAGGACGGCTCGGTCGGCTGGTATGAGGCCGGCTGGGGTCCGATGATCTCGGAGACCGCCTTCTTCGTGAAGGACGTCATCTCGCCCAAGGGCTGCGTGTCGATCGTCATGAAGGAAGGTATCAAATCCGACGACATCGACACCCACACCAAGACCTCGACCATCCGCTTGCACAGCGCCGCGACCGGGGCGGACGGCAGATTCGCCAAACAGGATGAATTGCTCTCGATGGCAGGCGAGCCCGGCCACCAGGAGCTTTGCGACCTCGAGCAGGCCTTCCTGCTCAAGGCAATCCGCGAGGACATCGACCTCACCAGGCACATGGACGACGCGGTCAAGTCGCTCGCCGTCTGCCTCGCCGCCGACGAGAGCGTGCGCAGCGGGAAGGCGGTGCGGCTTTGACATTCGCATCGCTATCGAGGGTCAGGCGCGGCACTGCCCCCCTCTGGCCTGCCGGCCATCTCCCCCTCAAGGGGGGAGATCGACTATCGCATCTACTTTCGCCAATCACCAACGTTGCAAGGCGGATGCCTTGGACGAAGCTGCCAATCTCCCCCCTTGAGGGGGAGATGTCCGGCAGGACAGAGGGGGGTGCCTTGGCGCCCACGCATAAATTTGGAGGTCCGCCGTGGGTTCGCTGAACATCGAGAAAGTGAAAAAGGCTTTCGGGCCGGTCGAAGTGCTGAAAGGCATCGACCTAGAGGTCAATGACGGTGAGTTCGTCGTCTTCGTCGGCCCTTCCGGCTGCGGAAAGTCGACGCTGCTGAGGGTCATTGCTGGGCTTGAGGATTCGACCTCGGGCCGGGTTGTGATCGACGGCCAGGACGTCTCCGTCACGCCGCCCGCCAAGCGCGGCATCGCCATGGTGTTCCAGACCTATGCGCTCTATCCGCATCTGACGGTGAAGAACAATATGGGCCTCGGCCTCAAGCAGGCCGGCACCCCGGCGGCCGAGATCGACCGCCGCATCGGCGTCGCGTCCTCGATGCTGTCTCTGGAGCCCTATCTTGAGCGGCGTCCGGCCGAACTTTCGGGCGGCCAGCGCCAGCGCGTCGCCATCGGCCGCGCCGTGGTGCGCGAGCCTAAGCTGTTCCTCTTCGACGAGCCGTTGTCGAACCTCGATGCAGCGCTTCGCGTCAACACCAGGCTGGAGATCGCGCAGCTGCATCGCCGTCTGAAGGCGACGATGATCTACGTCACCCACGACCAGGTCGAGGCGATGACGCTGGCCGACAAGATCGTAGTGCTCAACGCCGGCCGCATCGAGCAGATCGGCGGCCCGATGGAGCTCTACAATTCGCCGGCGAATGAATTCGTCGCCGGCTTCATCGGTTCGCCGAAGATGAACTTCATCGACGGCGCCAGGCTCGGCGAGACGGCGAAGACCGTCGGCGTACGGCCCGAGCACCTGACCGTCGACACGACATCAGGCGCCTGGAAGGGCACGGTGGTGCACGCCGAGCATCTCGGCGCCGACACCAACCTCTATCTCGACTGCGAGAAGGCCGGGCTGCTCACCGTGCGCATCTTCGGGGTCTACAACGCCGAGCCGGGCTCGACGCTCTATGCGACGCCGGATCCGGCGAAGACGTATCGGTTTGGAGCGGATGGGAGAGTGTTGAAGTAGGCGCGACCTCGCCTTCTCCCCTTGTGGGAGAAGGTGGATCGGCGCGTAGCGCCGAGACGGAGGAGGGGTGTTCCAGCGGAGTGCGCCCTCTAGGATTGAAGGCATCCCGGGCGCTTGGCAGCGCCGAGATCCGTCACACCCCTCATCCGGCCGCTTTGCGGCCACCTTCTCCCGCAAGGGGAGAAGGCAAGGTCGCGCCTTACGCGTCCGCCTTGAACGTCTGCTTCTGCTGGCCCATGCCCTCAATGCCGAGTTCGACCACGTCGCCGGCCTTCAAAAACACCGGCGGCTTCATGCCGAGCCCGACGCCGGGCGGCGTGCCGGTGGAGATGATGTCGCCCGGATGCAGCGACATGAACTGGCTGAGATAGGAGACCAGATAGGCGACGCCGTAGACCATGGTCTTGGTCGAGCCGTTCTGCATCGTCTTGCCGTTGACGGTTAGCCACATCTTGATGTTCTGTGGGTCGGCCACCTCGTCCTTGGTGACCAGCCAGGGGCCGATCGGGCCGAACGTGTCGCAGCTCTTGCCCTTGGTCCACTGGCCCTGGCGCTCGGCCTGGAAGGCGCGCTCTGACACGTCGTGCGAGACGCAGTAGCCGGCAACATAATCCAGAGCCTCGGCTTCCGAGACATATTTCGCGGTCTTGCCGATGACGACGCCGAGCTCGACCTCCCAGTCGGTCTTGACCGAGCCGCGCGGGATCAGCACATCGTCGTCTGGCCCGACAATCGCCGAGCTCGCCTTCATGAAGATGATCGGCTCCGGCGGCACTGTGGCGCCGGTCTCGGCGGCATGATCGGAATAGTTGAGGCCGATGCAGATGAACTTGCCGGTGCCGGCAACGCAGGCGCCTATGCGCGGCTTGCCGGAAACCGCCGGCAGCGATTTCGCATCGAGCTTCGACAGCTTAACCAGCGATTCCGGATGAAGCGCCGTGCCGCCAATGTCGGCGACATGGGCCGAGAGGTCGCGGATCGTCCCATCCGCATCGAGCAGGCCGGGACGTTCGCTCCCCACCTCGCCATAGCGCAGCAGTTTCATCTGGATTTTTCTCCTACTTGCGGCCCGTGGCCGTTTGCAAACTCTCCGCCGAGGCGACGGCTCCCTTGCGGAAACCGGGCGGACCGTACCCATCGCGCCGGTCCCGGGCAAGCACGGACGCCGCTTCTGGCAGCCGGCGCGCGGGATTTTCAGACTTCTCGATCCGGACCGATCCGGACCGTTCCGGACCGAGGTCAGATCGACCAGCCGCCGTCGATATTGTAGGCCTGCCCTGACGTATAGGTGGCGCCGGCCAGATAGACGGCGAGATCGGCGATTTCCTCGGGCGTGCCGAGGCGTCCCATCGGCTGGCGGGCGATGAAGGCGGCGCGGGCCGCTTCGTAATCCCCCTGCGCATGCATGCGGTCCTGCAGCGATGGGCTCTCGACCGTGCCCGGGCAGATGGCATTGCAGCGAATGCCCTTGGCGACATAGTCGGCAGCGATCGCCTTAGTCAGGCCGATGACGGCGGCCTTGGTGACACCATAGGCGAAACGGTTGGGCACGCCCTTGCCGGCGCCGGCGACCGAAGACATGTTGATGATCGATCCGTCGCCGCGCTCCAGCATGCCCGGCAGCACGGCGCGGATGGTGCGGATCATCGCGCGCACATTGAGGTTGAAGGCGAAGTCGAGGTCGGCGTCCTTCATCTCGAGGATCGAGCCCGCAT
>NZ_RZOI01000646.1:0-3462 GCF_004022645.1 Mesorhizobium sp. M4A.F.Ca.ET.020.02.1.1
CTGCGGAGTAAGGCTGGCGGCCAGGAGGCCGCTCAGACCACGATGGTTTTCAGGCGCTCTGCAATCAGCGTGGCGAGCCGCGCCGCCACCTCGTCCTTGCTCAGTTCCGGCCATTCCTCGACGCCGGTCTTGGAGACGATGCGCACCTTGTTGCGGTCGCCGCCCATGACGCCGGTGGGGCCGACACCGCTTTCATGCGAGACATCGTTGGCGACGATGAAATCGGCGCCTTTCTTCTTCAGCTTGGCCTCGGCATTGCGGATCAGATCCTGTGTCTCGGCGGCAAAACCGACGACCAGCCCGGGGCGTTTCTGATGATGGCCGACGCCGGCCAGAATGTCTGGGTTTTCGACCATCTGCAGCGCCGGCGGCCCCTCGCCCGCCACCTTCTTGATTTTCTCGCCGGCCGAATTGGCGGTGCGCCAGTCGGCGACGGCGGCGACGAACACCGCCGCATCCGCCGGCAAAAGGCTTTCGACTGCGCCCTTCATCTCGGCGGCGGTCTGGACATGGGTAGTGATGACGCCGGCCGGATCGGCGATGGTGACCGGACCGGAGACCAGCCACACATCGGCGCCGAGCTTCGCCAACGCCGCCGCGATCGCATGGCCCTGCTTGCCGGACGAGCGGTTGGCGATATAGCGCACCGGATCGATCGGCTCATGCGTCGGCCCCGACGTGACGATGATCCTGCGGCCGGCCAGCGGCTTCGGCCTGCTGTCGAGCATCGCCTCGATGGCCGCCACGATCTCCAGCGGTTCGGCCATGCGGCCCTCGCCCGCCTCGTTGCTTTCAGCCATCTCGCCCTTGGCCGGCCCGACAAAGGCAATGCCGTCCTTGGCGAGCGTCGCCCGGTTGCGGCGCGTGGCAGTGTGCGACCACATTTTCGGGTTCATCGCCGGCGCCAGCAGCACCTTCTTGTCGGTGGCGAGAAGCACGGTCGAGGCGAGATCATTGGCATGGCCGTTGGCAAGCTTCGCCATCAGATCGGCGGTCGCCGGCGCCACCACCAGCAGGTCGGCCTCGCGCGACAGCCTGATATGGCCGACATCGTGCTCGTCATTGCGGTCGAACAATTCGGTAAAGACATGGTCAGCCGAAAGCGCCCCGACCGACAGCGTGGTGACGAATTCCTGCGCGGCCGATGTCATCACTACGCGCACCGCCGCACCGCGCTCGCGCAACCGACGGATCAGGTCGAGCGCCTTGTAGGCGGCGATGCCGCCGCCGATGATGAGCAGGATGCGTTTGCCCGACAACGAGCCACGCGGCGATGGCTTGCTGGAAACAGCGACAGCCGAAGTCACCTGCTGGTTTGAACCAGCCAGGGTGCGCAGCGTGTTCTCGATCTGCTCGATGCGGTCGGCCTGCCCTGCCCGACCCTCGACCGCCGCCCGGATCATCAGCCGCGCCTGTTCTTCCATCGAGCAGCCATTCTCCGCCGCGAGCTGCCGCAGCAGGTCCTTCACATCATCGTCGAGGTTGCGGATGGTGATGCTGGCCATGTGATTGCACTCGTCACGTCGTCACGAGTGCAATGATAGCAATGCAATCAATTGTGAGCAAACGTGACCGCAAAACGATGGCGAGTCGGTTCAGGTTTCTTGAGCCGGAGGAAGGCCTGCTAACTGCCCAGAGCCGCTCGTCGGTCGACTCGCCTCAACTACAATGTTGACGAAACCTGACCACTCGAGATGTCGTTGGGTTAGGGTAACGCGGCGACCCTCAAATTCGTGACCCTCGGTGATCACGATCCCTTTCCAAAGCTTTGGCTGTGAGTGCTCAAGCTTCATCTTGAAAGCGGCAGGCACCTCGCGGCGAGCCTCGCCTTCAATGAGCCACCCATAGCCATAGTTTGGCCTCACCTCTACGATCGGCAAAGTGTCCATGCCGCCAACGTAGTCCGTTCCTGTTTGACCGACCACTCGGCAATCACAAGATTTTCCACACGATATAGAGCAGCGTCAGTGCGATCACCCACAGTGCCACGCGACCGGAGCGGGTATGGCGCGCCTCGGCCTTGCCGATGGCGCGTGCCGTCGCCTCGTCGAAGCGCAGGCCGTGCTCGGCCATCAGGTCGATCTCGCGCGACAGCCGCTCGGTGCGGGCGGCGATGTCCGGCGCCTGGCGGGCCAACGCCAGCAAGGCCCTGGTGCCGTCGCGCGCATCGACCAGAAGACCGCGTGGGCCGAGATTGCCGGCGATCCAGTCGCCGACCACCGGCTCGGACGTCTTCCACATGTTGAAGGCCGGATCGAGCGTGCGGGCAACGCCTTCGACCACCACCATGGTCTTCTGCAGCAGGATCAGTTCGGGACGGGTCGCCATGTCGAACAATTCGGTGACCTCGAACAGCAGCGTCAAAAGCTTGGCCATCGAGATGGTTTCCGCCGGCTGGCCGTGGATCGGCTCGCCGATGGCGCGGATCGCCTGCGCGAAGGCCGAGACATTGTGCTGGCGCGGCACATAGCCGGCCTCGAAATGCACCTCGGCGACGCGCTGGTAATCGCGCACGATGAAGCCGTAGAGGATTTCGGCCAGGAACCGGCGCTCCTTTTTGCCGAGCCGGCCGGCAATGCCGAGATCGACGGCGACGATGGTGCCGTTGGCCTCGACGAACAGATTGCCCGGATGCATGTCGGCATGGAAGAAGCCATCGCGCAGCGTATGGCGCAGGAACGACTGGATGAGGTTGGCGGCGATCGCCCTGAGGTCGTGGCCTGCCTCCACAAGACCGGCAATGTCGTTCATCTTGACGCCGTCGACCCATTCCATGGTCAGCACGTCGCGCCCCGTCCGCTCCCAGTCGACCGAGGGCACGCGGAAGCCCGGATCGTCCTTGGTATTCTCGCCGAGCTCGGAGAGCGCCGCTGCCTCGAGCCTCAGATCCATCTCGATCTTGGTTGTCTGCGCCAGCGTCTCGGTCACTTGGACCGGCCGCAACCGGCGCGACGAGGGGATGTATTTTTCCTGCAAACGGGCGGCCAGGAAATAGCTTTCGAGGTCGTGGAAGAAGCGGCGGCGCACGCCCGGCCGGATTACCTTCACCGCCACCCGGGAGGCAACCCCATCGTTCACGGTCTCGGCACTGTGCACCTGGGCGATCGAGGCGGCCGCGACGGCGCCGTCGAAGCTGGCGTAGAGATCGCCGACCTTGCGCCCGAGCGAGGCCTCGATGGCGGCGATCGCCTCGGCCTGCGGGAACGTATGCATCTTGTCCTGCAGCAAAGCGAGGTCGAGCGCCATGTCATTGCCGACGACATCGGGCCGTGTCGCCAGGAACTGGCCGAGCTTGACGTAGGAGGGTCCGAGCCGCACCACTGCCTTGGCCAGCCGGTCGCCACGCTTGTAGGCCAGCGCGCGGCGGCGAGTGAACAGGCGGGCCAGCCGCCAGCCGAACTTCGGCAGGCCGTCGAGCTCCTCGCCCGGCAACGCCGAGACGACGCCCTCGCGGACCAGCAC
>NZ_RZOI01000647.1:0-3455 GCF_004022645.1 Mesorhizobium sp. M4A.F.Ca.ET.020.02.1.1
GGCCGGTGGGGCGGAGGTGCATCCGCAATCCACGCTTTCCCCTGAGCGCATCGCCACGCTGGTCGCCGGGCTGATTCAGGACCCGGATCGGCTGTCGGCCATGGCCGCGGCCGCCCAGTCGGCCGGAAAACCGAACGCGGCGCGGTTGCTCGCCGATCTGACAGAGGCTATTGCGTCGAAAAAAACCGTTTCGGACTTCAGGAAGGGGACGCAAGCATGAAGATGCCGCAGACGATCGGCCTTGTGCATTTCATCGGCATCGGCGGCATCGGTATGAGCGGCATTGCCGAGGTGCTGCACAATCTCGGCTACAAGGTGCAGGGCTCCGACCAGGCCGACGGCGCCAATGTGCAGCGGCTGCGCGACAAGGGCATCGAGTGTTTCGTCGGCCACAAGGCGGAAAACCTTGGCGATGCCGAGGTGGTTGTCGTCTCGACCGCGATCAAGAAATCCAACCCCGAGCTCAAGGCCGCGCGCGAGAAGCTGCTGCCTGTCGTGCGCCGCGCCGAGATGCTGGCCGAACTGATGCGCTTCCGCCAGGCGGTTGCGATCGGCGGCACGCACGGCAAGACGACGACCACCTCGATGGTGGCGACACTGCTCGAAGCGGGCGGGCTCGACCCGACCGTGATCAATGGCGGTATCATCAACGCCTATGGCACCAACGCCCGCATGGGCGACGGTGAATGGATGGTGGTCGAGGCCGACGAGAGCGACGGCACCTTCCTGAAGCTGCCGGCCGACATCGCCGTCGTCACCAACATCGATCCCGAGCATCTCGACCATTACGGCAGCTTCGACAAGGTGCGCGAGGCGTTTCGCCAGTTCGTCGAGAACGTGCCGTTCTACGGCTTCGGCGTGATGTGCACCGATCATCCCGAGGTGCAGGCGCTGGTCGGCCGCATCGAGGACCGGCGCGTCATCACCTATGGCGAGAACGCGCAGGCCGACGTGCGCTTCACCAATCACCGCATGGATGGTGCCGCCTCCGAGTTCGACGTCGTCATCCGCGACCGCAAGACGGGAGGCCAGACGACGATTGCCGATCTGCGTCTGCCGATGCCCGGCCGCCACAACGTCTCCAACGCGACCGCCGCGATCGCGGTCGCGCATGAGCTTGGCCTCACCGCCGAGGCGATCAAGAAGGGCCTGTCGTCCTTCGCCGGCGTCAAGCGGCGCTTCACTCATACCGGCTCGTGGAACGGCGTCGAGATCTTCGACGATTACGGCCACCATCCGGTCGAGATCACGGCGGTGCTGAAGGCCGCGCGCAGCGCCACCAAAGGCCGCGTCATCGCTATTGCGCAGCCGCATCGCTACACCCGGCTGCACGATCTGTTCAACGAGTTCTCGGTCTGCTTCAACGACGCCGACACAGTGATGGTGGCGCCGGTCTATGCGGCAGGCGAAGAGCCGATCGAAGGCGTCACTTCGGATGCGCTGGTGTCGCGCATCCGCGCCGGCGGTCATCGCGACGCGCGCAATATTGAGGGCCCGGCGGCGATCGCGCCGATCATCCGCGAACTGGCCAAGCCGGGCGACTTCGTCGTCTTCCTCGGCGCCGGCAACATCACGCAATGGGCCTATGCTTTGCCCAAGGAACTCGGCGGGACGGCCTCATGATGCGCGGCCAGGCCCTGATCGAAAAGCTTGGCGACCGGCTGGCCGGCCTGCGCGGCCGCGTCACGCCCAACGCCGAGATGGACAAGATCACCTGGTTTCGCGCCGGCGGCCTGGCGGACGCGCTGTTCCAGCCGGCTGACGAGGAGGACCTCGCCGCCTTCCTACGCGCCGTGCCGGAGGAAATCCCGCTGACCGTCGTCGGCGTCGGCTCGAACCTCCTGGTGCGCGACGGCGGCATTCCAGGTTTCGTCATCCGGCTTTCGGCCAAGGGCTTTGGCGAGGCGGAAGTCGTTTCGCCGACCACAATCAGGGCCGGCGCCGCAACGCCCGACAAGCGCCTCGCGGCCGTCGCCTACGAGGCGGGGATCGGCGGCTTCCGTTTCTACCACGGCATTCCCGGCGCCGTCGGCGGTGCACTGAGGATGAACGCCGGTGCCAATGGCGTCGAGACGCGCGAACGCGTCGTCGAGGTGCGGGCGCTCGACCGCAAGGGCAATCTTCACACGCTCAGCAATGCCGACATGGGCTATGCCTATCGGCATTCGGCGGCACCTTCGGGGCTGATCTTCACCTCGGCGCTGTTCGAGGGGCATCCGGAAGACCGGGCGACGATCAAGGCGGCGATGGACGCGGTGCAGAACCATCGCGAGACGGTGCAGCCGATCCGCGAGAAGACCGGCGGCTCGACGTTCAAGAATCCGGAGGGCACCTCGGCCTGGAAGGAGATCGACAAGGCCGGCTGCCGTGGCTTGATGATCGGCGGCGCGCAGATGTCGCCGATGCATTGCAATTTCATGATCAACACCGGCACCGCGACCGGCTACGACCTCGAATATCTCGGCGAGACCGTGCGCGCGCGGGTGCTCGAGAATTCGGGCGTCCGGCTGCATTGGGAAATCAAGCGCCTCGGCGATTTCCGGTCCGGCCATGCGGTTCAGGAATTCCTGGGGCAACTCCTCTAAGGCGTGCCGGCGCTCAGGCGATGCCGGCCTGAGCTGGAACTCAGCGCACCTCCAGGGTGTGGCGAAGTTCAAGTAATACATGAACTTCGGCGATCCGTAACGGCCCAGGGACCGTTGCCCCAAAGACTCTACGACACACTTTTCGCAACTGTTTTCGCGGAAAGTGAATCTCTCGGAATCTTAAGGACTTGCCAGCGAATCAACTCTCTGATTCTCTGGCCTCAAGCGTTTCCTGATTTGAGTCGTTCGACGCGTCGGTCGCGTTTTCCGTCTGGGGGGCAACCTGCCGGAAGACTCGGACTCACCGTGCGGGAATGCTGGTGTGGAAATGTCAGTCGCGGCCCGCCGTGAGAGGGGATGACGGGAGATGAAGAACAAGCATGTGGCCGTCCTGCTCGGTGGTTTTTCGTCGGAGCGGCCCGTGTCCCTGTCCTCGGGGAAGGCATGTGCGGATGCGCTCGAGAATGAAGGCTATCGCGTCACCCGGGTCGACGTTGCGCGCGATGTCGGCTCCGTGCTTGTCGCGCTCAAGCCTGACGTTGCCTTCAATGCGCTGCACGGTCCGTTCGGTGAGGACGGCACCATTCAGGGTGTCCTCGAATATCTCGAAATCCCCTACACGCATTCCGGCGTGCTTGCCTCGGCGCTGGCCATGAACAAGGAGCAGGCCAAGAAAGTCGCCAAGGCAGCCGGCATCCTGGTGGCGGAATCGAAGGTGGCCAACCGCTTCGCCATCCAGAACAAGCATCCGATGAAGCCGCCCTACGTGGTCAAGCCGGTCAACGAAGGATCGAGCTTCGGCGTCGTCATCGTGCATGAAGGGCAGTCGCATCCGCCGCAGGTCATCGGCTCGTCCGAATGGAAATATGG
>NZ_RZOI01000648.1:0-3453 GCF_004022645.1 Mesorhizobium sp. M4A.F.Ca.ET.020.02.1.1
GCGCTGGATGTTCCGACCGGAGACATCACCGAGGAAGCCGCGCTCGACGAACGCGGCTGCGCCGCCACCATGGCCTTCGGCATGGAAGCGGTCGCCGGCGGCGCCGACCTCATCTGCCTCGGCGATCTCGGCGTCGGCAATTCCACCATCGCTGCCGCCCTGTGTGCGGCGCTGTTCGGCGGCGCTGGCGTGGACTGGGTCGGACCCGGATCGGGCGCTGACGCGGCGATGACGGCGCGCAAGGCGGAGGTGGTCGATCGGGCGCTCGCCTTTCACGGCGACAGCCTCAGCGATCCACTCGAGGCCTTACGGCGTGTCGGCGGCCGCGAGTTCGCCGCCATCGCTGGCGCCATCCTTGCCGCCCGCATGCAGAAGATCCCGGTGCTGCTCGACGGGTATGCGGCGACCGCGACGGCCGCTGTCCTGCAGGCGGTGAGCCCCGCCGCGCTCGACCATTGCCTGCTTGCCAGCCTGTCGCCGGAACCAGGGCAGGCGAAGGTGGCGGCTCGGCTTGGCCTGCGGCCGCTGCTCGATCTCGGCGTCGGTCATGGCGAAGGGGTGGGGGCTGCACTCGTCGCCGGCCTGGTCAAGGCGGCGGCACTCACCAGTTCCGGCATGGCGGCTGCGGTCAAAACCTGACCTATCTCTTGCGGGATGCCACCGCCTTGGTCGGCAGCGCCGGCAGTTCCTCCATCACCCGGCTGAGCGGGAAGATGGCGATCGCCTCGGTGCCCTCGCGCAGCCTGGAGTGAAGCTCGAATTCGCCGCCATGCATGGCAAGCAGGCCCTGCACGATCGGCAGGCCGAGACCGGTGCCTTGCTCGGCGCTCTTGATGGCGATCGAACCCTGGCCGAAAGCCGAAAGCACCACAGGGATCTCTTCCTCCGGAATGCCCGGGCCATTGTCCTTGACTGATATGTACTGCCCGCCACCGGCGGTCCAGCCGACGCGCACGCGAACCTCGCCGCCAGACGGCGTGAACTTGATGGCGTTGGACAGAAGGTTGAGCGCGATCTGCCGCACCGCGCGTTCGTCGGCGAACAGCCTCGGCAAGGTGGTTTCGAAATCCTGGATGACGCGGATATCCTTGTTGCGCGCCCGCAGCTCCATCATGTGGCAGCAGTCCTCGGCGATGTTGAGCAGCATCACCGGCTCCTCGTTGAGCTGGTAGCGGCCCGCCTCGATGCGCGACAGGTCGAGGATTTCGTTGATCAGGTCGAGCAGGTGCTGGCCGGACTCGTGCACGTCATGGGCATAGTCGCGATAGGTGGGATTGTTCATCGGCCCGAGCACTTCATTGGCCATCACTTCGGAAAAGCCGAGGATGGCGTTGAGCGGGGTCCTGAGCTCGTGGCTCATCGACGCGAGGAAGCGCGACTTGGCCAGATTGGCATCCTCGGCCCGACGCCGCGCCTCGTCCGACATCGATTTCGCCGTTTCCACCTCCGCGATCAGCGCATCCTTCTCTGAACGGAATGACATCAGCATCAGCGAGGCCTGGTTGAGATGGCGCGCGACGTAGGCGAAGAAGGGCAGGGCGGCGACCAGCAGCGCGGCCATGATAACCTCGATCGGCAGCCACAGCCGCGATCCGGCATAGGCATAGACAGCGACGGGAATGGCGAAGGTCGCCAGCAGCGCGCCGCCCAGCGAGGATGCCATCACCGCGGTCGCTGCCATGGCGACCAGAAGCACCATCGCCTTGATCACCTGGAACTGATCGATCTGGCAGGTGTCGCAGCCGAACCAGGCGAACCAGGCCCAGCCAAGGCCGCACAGGAAATGCCCGATGAGGAAATCGCGCCGCGCCTGCGACGGATCGATCTGGGACGCTTCGGTCCGCTCGACGCGCCGCGCCATGAAGGCAACAATCGTGTAGCAAAGCAGGGTGAACAGCGCCCAGATGCCGATCTTCTTGTCGAGGCCGGCCAGCAGGCCGGTCGCGGCGATCGCCAGCACCAGGATGGGTATGGCGGTCGCGCCGACCACCATGGTGCGGGCATGCAGCTTCAGGAGCTCGCGGTCGAAGTCGAGGCTGCCGGCCTGCTGCGAAAGACGGTCACGGGTTCTGCGCACCGCGCGCGCCACATCGCTGTTGCGATGCGGTTTCCTGCGGTCCACAATGAATTTGTCCGCTGTGTTCGAGCGTAGCAAAGGCATGCAAACTTCAATTTCTGCGCGCAGCGATTTCAATTCGTTAAGCTACGTTCGAATGATTAAGAGACTGTTTGCCATATGAGCCGTTCCTGGTCGCCGAGGCCGCGCTGGCGATACGCCCCGCAGCCGCCTCGCAGCCTGTGGCGGCGGCTTTTCGACTATTGCCTGACCATCGTTCTGCTCGGTCTGCTGATCCTGCTCGCGGCGCGCCTCGACCGCTTCGAGACGCGCAAGGCCGAGGGCGCGGCCATCGTCAATGACGGCGATTCGATCACGCTTGGCGCCGAGCGCATCCGCATGCGCGGCATCGACGCGCCGGAATATCAGCAGACCTGCCGCAAGGATGGCGCCGACTATCCCTGCGGCAGGCTCGCGAGGCAATCGCTGGTCAGGCTGATCGCCGGCCGTCCCGTCTCCTGCAGTGGCTGGCAGCACGACCGCTACGGCCGGCTGCTTGGATACTGCAAGGCAAGCGGCATCGACCTCAATCGCGCCCAGGTCGAGGCTGGCTGGGCCGTCGCCTATGGCGATTTCGAGACCGAAGAGGCCGGCGCCCGCGTCGGCAAGGCCGGCATCTGGGCTGGCACGTTCGACGAACCGCAGGACTGGCGCGATACCCACGGCCACGGGCTGGTCGAAAGGAAGCACGGCACGCTGGCGTCGATCGGCGATGCCTTGCGCGCGTTTTTCAGCTTCCGGTAAAGGGAGCGAGCAGGATTGGGAGGATGAGAATGAAGCTGTTCGACGGTGGCCGTGCGCCCAATCCGCGCAGGGTGCGGGTTTTCCTCGCCGAAAAAGGGATCGAGGTGCCGCTAGTGCCTATCGACATGGGCGCGCTGGAGCATAAGACGCAGGCCGTCAGCTCGCGCAACCCGCTGCAGCGCCTGCCGGTGATCGAGCTCGACGACGGCACCATCATCACCGAATCCGTCGCCATCTGCCGCTATTTCGAGGAGCTGTATCCGGAGCCGCCTCTGTTCGGGCAAGGCGCGCTCGGCAAGGCGAGGGTCGAGATGTGGCAAAGACGCATGGAGCTGAACCTCCTCAGCTGCGTCGCGCAGGCTTTTCGTCACACCCATCCCGCGATGAAAGAATGGGAAATCCCCCAAATACCCGAATGGGGCGAGGCCAACAAACCCAAGGCGGTCGAATTTCTGAAGCTGCTCGACGACGAATTGGCGGGCCGAGAGTTCGCCGCCGGTGATGCCTATTCGATCGCCGACATCACCGGGTTGATCGCCATCGATTTCATGAAGCCGGCACGCATCAGGGTGCCGGAGGAATGCACCAATGTG
>NZ_RZOI01000649.1:0-3439 GCF_004022645.1 Mesorhizobium sp. M4A.F.Ca.ET.020.02.1.1
CCGACATCAGCTCCCGAGTGTTCGGGGCGCCGAATAGGCCGCCATCGAGGACCTCGTTGGAGGCCCAGCGAACGACGCCATCGCGGTCCAGCAGGAACTGGCCGACGAGCTGCCCTATGCCGGTTGCCATCATCTGTTGGTCCGCTTCAGTGATATCGTAGCCGTCTTTCTTGTTCAGATATTCGAGCGCCGCAAACGGGTCCATCGGTTCCGGCATCTCGTCCGGCAATTCGACCCGTATCGACTTCACATCGCTCATCGAAACCTTTTGCGGCCATGCGCTCTCGTCTTCGGTGATTTGCATATTCGGCAACCCAAAGGCGCGGTGTGAAGTCCGCTCCGGATCGGATGCCGCGAGTAGGCCTAGCATCGGATGGTAGCGGAGATAAAGGCGCGCCCGCTCGACAGGTGTGTTTACCACCGTCAGGCTATCGATGCCCTTCGCATTGAGGGCTGGGGTGAGCTGCGAAAGTATGGCGATATGGCGCCTGCAAAAGGGGCAATGCAAGCCTCTATACAGTCCGACCAGCACTGGTTTCTCGCCTCGGAAATCGTCGATGGCGATCTTGCCCTCGCGGGTAATCGCGTCGAGCACGAAATTGGGCGCCGTTTCGCCAAGTTGCAGCGGGCCTATGTTCAGACGTTCTGGCATGCTGATCCCTCCTCCCGGGTCGATTCACGACGGATGTGCGGGCGAGTGGCTTGAGCCCATGTGCGACACATACGTCTTTGGGCATGCTGAAATGGCGGTCGGCCTTAGTTAGGTCGGCGTCGATAGTCCAATTATAGCACGGAGTGGGCGGACGCTAAGGCGTTCTTACGGAGGGCCGCGCTTACCAGATGGCGCTGGTGTCCGCTTTAGCCCGGTTGCCGGCCTAAGCCCCGTAGATTGACCGTCCGATATATGTCTGGAGCCGAAGGCTGCAGGTCTGCTGACGGCTTATTCAGCCGTTGTCGGCGCAAGCTTGGCGCCCAAGCTGCAGTCTCGTCGCTCTCGGCGGCGCCGCGAATCTGTGCTAAGCGCCCGCCCAAATCAATCAAAGGACGACAGCTGTGAACGAACTCACCGTGGCCGAGGCGACCGAGAACATCTACGCCTCACTCCGAGCGGATAATGCCGACATCGATGCACATATCGCGACACTCAAGGCAGCGTTGACGCGAGAGGGGAAAAAGCAGGCGGTGTTCGATCCGGCCAGGCTGGCGCAGAACAACCGCTCTGGCCGCAAGTTGATGCAGGCCTATTTTCGGCAGCGCGGCGTTGGCGTGAGCTTTTCGGATTAGCAGAGCGCGCGCGCCGTTGGGAGTTCCCTGCCGGTCCGGCGGTTCGACATCCTGACGTCGCGTGCAGGCAATCTTAGGTACTATGCTGTAAGATTATCTTCCCCTTGCCGGCAAGCCGATCCCGAGACCCAATGCACCCATCTGAACGGCTCAGATTCTGGAGCGAGCGACTTGCGGACGATGTTTCGCCTCGCGCCATGCTCGCCGACATCTCCGACGATGCGAGCAAGCGCCTGGTCGCATTGCGAGCGGCCATGCGCGCCTTCCCTGGAATTGCACGCATTGGCGATGGGCCCTGGGGATTGGGGCGCGAAATAGACCTTCCCATCCGCCTACATTCAATCCGGGCAGTCTTCGTAACGTGGAGTGAATTCGTTTTCGATGGTGTTCGCAATGACGCCCGGCGTGAGGCCTTGGACGCCCTTGAGACGCCGCTGGCCAAACTCGATGAGGGCCTTCCCGACTTCTACCAGCGCAATATCATAAGCAGCGACTATGCTGTCGCCGCTTGGCAGGACGCGACCGAAGCTGCGCGAAGGGGAGTTTCGCTTGTCGAAGCGATTGCGGCGCTGGAATTTCGTGATCTGGCATTCGATCGGGACCGCCCCCATCGGGACTTCCTCGACACGCTCTGCATATACGGTCCGACCGGACGCAGCGACATGGCCAGATGGCGGGCGGCGCAACGCGTCGCCATAGGGGTGGATTGCGCTGTCCTGCGAGATGGCGAGATGACAAGATCGGAACTTGCGCTTGCGCCGCTTTGGCCTGATGCGACCACCGCCGCACTGGAAACCAATCTCACGATGGGCCTGAGCTTCAAGAACGCGCAAGACCTAGGATATGACATCGAGAAGTGGCTGCGCGAGCGCAAGGACGGTTCCCTGATCCTCGGCATGGGCGCTGAGCAAGCGCGAGAGCGCGTCGTGCGGACCGCGAATCTCGCCTGTTCATTCTGGGAAACCCGGCCCGCTACCGACACGTGCTATGCTTTCGACTATTGCCTGCACGGAGATCTGCAAAACCCGAACTGGGGCAGCGAGACAAGCCGCCGACCCTGACCTGCCGAAGTGCGACGATCCAGCGGTATAGATTCGGCGCTCAATTCCGGCTGTTCAAATGCCGCACCCGGCGCAGCGCCGGAAACAGCCAAGCCCACAGCCCAGCGACGGCCACCGCGCCGATGCCGCCGATCACCACGGCGGGCACGGTGCCGATCAGCGCCGCCATGGTGCCGGCGCGGAACTCGCCGACTTCGTTGGAGGCGCCGACGAAGACCTGGTTCACCGCATTGACGCGGCCGCGCACGTCATCCGGCGTCCACAGCTGGATCAGTGTCTCGCGGATATAGACGCTGAACATGTCGGTGGCGCCGAGCAAGGCGAGGGCCAAGATCGACAGCCAGGTGATGGTTGAAACGCCGAACAGAACGGTGACAGCGCCGAACAGACCGACAAAGCCCAGCATGATCTTGCCGGCATGGTCGCGGATCGGGTGGCCGGCCAGCCAGACGGCGACGCAGATGGCGCCGATGCCCGGTGCCGAGCGCAGCAGGCCGAGGCCCCAGGGACCGAGTTCGAGAATGTCGCGCGCATAGACCGGCAGCAGCGCCGAGGCGCCCGACAGGAGCACGGCAAACAGATCGAGCGAGATGGCGCCGAGCACGATCTTCTCGCTCCAGATATAGCGGAAGCCGGCGAACAGCGTTTCCATCGTCGGCTTGTCGGTGGCGGTCTGCTGGGCGGGCTTCGGAATGGTGAAGACGAGGAGGGCTGCAACCAGCATCAGGACGGCGGCGGTGATGTAGGCCGTCTCCGCCGAAAGCCCGTAGAGCAGGCCGCCGGCGACCGGGCCGACAATGGTTGCTGTCTGCCAGGCAGAAGAATTCCAGGCGATCGCGTTGGCGAAGTCCTCCGGCGGCACCAGATTGGCGAACAGCGAGGATGAAGCCGGTCCATAGAAGGCGCGCGCTATGCCGAACATCGCAAGCACCACAAAGATGGGCAGCGGGCCGGCGAGGCCGCGCAACGTAAGCAGCAAGAGCGCAACCGCACAGCCCGCTTCGATCAGCGACGACAAGGTCATGATCAGGCGGCGGCCGAAGCGGTCGGCGACGACGCCGGTGACCAACACCAAAAGCAGCGAGGGCAGAAAC
>NZ_RZOI01000064.1:0-15661 GCF_004022645.1 Mesorhizobium sp. M4A.F.Ca.ET.020.02.1.1
ATCGTGGTGCCGTTGAAGGCCTTCCCGCCCGTCACCACCCTGCCCTCGCCCCCGAGATAGCCGCTGACTTTTCCGAAATGGGTCGCAGAGATTAGCGGGCCGATACGGGTATCTGGATCCAGCGGGTCGCCCACGGTCCACGACTTGGCAACTTCGGTGAGTTTCTCGAGCAGGCGGTGCCTCACGTCTTTGTGTACGAAAACCCGCGAGATCGCCGAGCAATTCTGGCCCATGTTCCAGAACGCTCCGTTGCCGATGTGGGCAGCCACGGCGTCGAGATCGGGAACATCATCCATGACGATACAGGGATTCTTGCCACCCATTTCAAGCACGACCTCCTTGAGGTTGCTTTCCGAGGAGTATTTCAGGAAGCGGCGACCGGTTTCGGTGGATCCGGTGAAGGAAACAGCGTCAATATCGGGATGCCGGCCGATCGGCTCACCAACGTCCGGGCCTTCACCTGTCAGCACGTTAAAGACGCCAGCTGGCACGCCGGCGTCCAGGGCGAGCTTCGCAACCCGCAATGTGGTGAGCGACGTCTCTTCTGCGGGTTTGACGACGACCGTGCATCCTGCGGCAAGCGCGGGACCAATCTTCCACGCCAGCATCAGAAGGGGAAAGTTCCATGGGAGGACAAGGCCGACGACTCCGATCGGTTCGCGCACGATAAGGCCCAGGGAAGCATCATTCGCAGGGGATACCTGATCATATATTTTGTCGACCGCCTCGGCATGCCATCTCAGGCTGTTGATGGCCTCAGGCACGTCGATGTTGATGCAGTCATTGATGGTTTTGCCGCTGTCCAGGCTCTCCATCAGGGCCAGCTCAAGCGCGTTTTCCTCGATAACGGCAGCCAGCTTGAGAAGCACCCTTTTTCTGGTCGCCGGCGGTAGCTTCGACCACCGGCCGTCCTCAAAGGCCAGCCTGGCCGCTGCGACTGCCTTGTCGACGTCGGCCGAGGCCGCCGCCGGAAGCTCAGCCAGGACTTCGCCCGTCGCCGGGTTCAGAGTTGGAAATGTATTGCCCGACAGGGCGGCGACAGCTACCCCGTCCACAATCATTTTGGTGGGCAGTTTGAGCGCGCCTGCCTGCGTCTTGTAGTCGACTTTGTTCAGCATTTCTGTTCTCCCTAGTGTCCTACCGATAACGCTATCGTTCGAGTTCGCCCTGCATGCCGTTGGGCACGGCGTAGAGCGCGACGTCGCTGCGGAAAACCTCGAGATGGGCGCGCACCACGTCGCCGGCTCGGTCGGCATCGTGGGCCTCAATGGCTTCAATCATCTGATCGTGCTGCTGAGCCGCGGTCTCCTGATCCTTTTGAATCCGCGGGCCGCCGCTTTGGCGGTAGAAGATCTTGCCGATGCGGGCGTGGTCAATCAGAAGCTTCTTGAGACTGGGAAGTAGGTATGGATTGTGCGCCATTCTGCCGATGTTCAGATGGAACTGGTGATTGAAGATCACCCGACTCTCGACGTCACCATCAGCGATCGATCGGCGGAACCTCTGCTGGGTTGCCTTGAGAACGTCCAGGTCCCCGGCCGTACGGTTGACAGCCGCGAGCTTCGTCGTCCCGACGTAGATCATGGGGGCGACTATCAGAAAATCCCGAAGTGTCTGGTACGACATAATAGATACGCGCGCAGCGCGGTTGGCCTCAAGGTCAACATAGCCCTCCCCCGCCATCTGGCGCATGAGTTCGCGAACCGGCGGACGAGAGAGGCCAAACTCTTCGCTCAGAGCAACCTCGTCCAGGACGGCCCCTGGCTCGAGCTGCATCGTCAAAATGCGATGCACCAAGGTTTCAGCAAGGATGCCTTTGCGGTCTGTCGACGCTGGTTGCTCATCGAGGGTCATTGCGGGTCCTTAATTCGGGATAGACATATTGTAGACAAAGATCATGAGTCAAGATAGGAAAGAGTCATATACCATAGGCGCAGCGACGTGTAGGACTCATGTCGCGATCGGCCGGAGCATCGACTGTGTTTCATTCAGCGCTACGGGCCAGGCAAGCGCCCTCCGTCCAGTTGAAGGTCGGGTTCATTCTGGCCTGCTCATTTACGTTGACCGAGTTCGCTCTTTTCATTGATACGCTTCGGCTTGCCAGCGATGAAACAGACAGATCCGGCAGGGTCAACGCCGACTGGGAGGTGCTGTCGAACACCCGGCATCTCGTAACCTTAAGTTGCGGCATGCGGGTTTCGCCGACGTCATCGCTGCGTGACCCGATGGAGTTTGATTACATTGTCGTCGTCGGAGGCCGATCGTCCAACGGTCAGGCAGTCGACGGTCAGACCATAAAGTACCTTCGGGAAGCCGCCTCGCGAGGCGCGCGCCTGACCGCCATCTGCACAGGGACATTTATCTTGGCGGAAGCTGGACTGATGGCCCCCCACGAGACCTGTGTAAGCTGCCTGCATTACCTCGACTTCCGTGAGCGCTTTCCCGGCCTACAAGTACAGGCTGACAGGATCTACAACCTGGATGCCACACGCGGATCGTGTGCGGGCGGCAGCAGCACAGCCGACCTTGCGGCAGAGTTGGTCCGGCGGCATATCGGTGAGGCCGCCGAACGAAATGCGCTTGAGGTCCTGCAAATCGACAGGGTTCGCAACGCGCAGTGGCTGCAGCCGCGTCGACCGCTGACGCTTGAGACACATGACCCTAGGCTTCGCGCTGCGCCGATCCTGATGGAACAGAATGTGGAGAACCTCCTGTCGGTTTCCAGACTGGCAGCAGTATTGGGCATCTCGCGGCGACAACTCGAACGGCTGTTTTTCAGAGAGCTGAACAGCTCTCCCGCGCTTGTCTATCGGCGCGTGCGGCTCGAGCGCGCCAAGCAGCTGCTCCGGACAAGCGATACCCCCTCGATCGAGGTGGCAATTGCCGCCGGTTTCGAGAACGCCTCTCACTTCGGCAGGGTCTTCCGTACCGTTTACGGACAACCGCCCAGCGTCTGGAGACGCTCCAGGTCTATGTCCGAGAACGCTGGAGCCGCGAACGCTTAAAAATGACCCGAGCACGCACACTCCTGCCGTGTGCTCCTAAGGATTTAAATAACGCGGTAGAGGTCCCGGAAGGGCCTGATCCGCGATCTGATAATTAATCGTGGCCTAAACCAGGAGTGCCCTGTGCAAAGTACTAACGATATGTCTGCAGCCAGTGTGACCGGAAAATTCGACATCATTATTGTCGGTGCCGGTTTCGCGGGAATGTATATGCTGTACAAGGCCCGTGAAGTTGGACTTTCGGCCTTAGTTCTCGAAACTGCGGGCGGAGTGGGCGGTACGTGGTTCTGGAACCGTTATCCCGGAGCGCGATGCGATGTCGAGAGCATGCAATATTCCTATTCGTTCTGCGAGGAGTTGCAGCAAGAGTGGCAATGGAGCGAACGGTACGCATCGCAGCCTGAAATTTTGAACTATGCGAACCACGTCGCGCACAAATTCAATCTTTTCCGCGACATCAGATTCAACTCCCGGGTGTCTAGCGCAATTTTCCACGAAGGGGAGCGTGTCTGGCAGCTCTCCACCGATGATGGGGAGCATTATTATGCGAAGTGGTGCGTCATGGCGACTGGCTGCCTGTCCGCTGCCCAGCGCCCAAACATCCCAGGCTTGGGTACGTTCAAAGGCGAAATCTATCACACGGGCAATTGGCCTCGACAGCCGATAGACCTGGCCGGCCGCAATATCGGCGCCATTGGGACCGGATCGTCGGGGATCCAGGTGATCCCCGAGCTCGCGAAACTGGCGAAGCACCTGTACGTTTTCCAGCGTACCCCGAATTTCAGTATCCCGGCGCGTAATCAGCCCATGGACAGTGCCTACGAGGCAGAGTGGAAGCAAAGCTATGCGGAGAGGCGTACGGCGGCACGCAAAATGCCGGCAGGGATTTTGTCTCACATAGGCACCAATTCTGCTCTGGCAGTGTCGCCGGAAGACCGCTTGGCAGAATATGAAAGGCGTTGGGCTGCAGGGGGCACCGGGTTCACCGCCGCTTATTCGGATTTGCTGAAGTACGAGGACGCCAACAGCACAGCTGCTGAGTTCGTCCGGAAAAAAATTCGCGAGGTGGTCACCGATCCCGCCGTCGCCAACCTACTGGCGCCGGTCAATCATCCGATCGGGAGCAAGCGCATCTGCGCTGATACAGATTACTTTGCGACGTTCAACCGGCAAAACGTAACCTTGGTTGACCTGCGCGCCAATCCTCTCCAGGAAGTCTCGGAACACGGTTTGACCGCAGGCACCCAATTGTATGAGCTGGATACGCTGGTGCTCGCTACAGGGTTCGACGCCATAACCGGCGCGCTGAGCAAAATTGACATGGTTGGTCGCCAAGCGCTTAGCCTAAAAGAGAAATGGCAGAACGGCCCGAACACATACCTGGGCCTGATGACATCGGGATTTCCGAACCTGTTCATCGTCACTGGTCCGGGAAGCCCGTCCGTGTTGACCAATGTGATCGTTGCCATCGAAGACAATGTGAAATGGATCGCTGATTGCCTGGCCTATCTTAAAACGCGAGGCGCAGAGACCATCGAAGCCACGGCTTCGGCCGAGGAAGGCTGGATGGAGCATGTCGGACAGGCGGCTGAAGGCACGTTGTATATCAAGGCGAAGTCCTGGTACCTCGGCGTCAACGTGCCAGGGAAACCCGTCGTTTTCATGCCTTACGTCGGCGGAGTGCCCACCTACCAGAAGATTTGCGAAGAGGTGGCAGCCGACGGCTACAGAGGCTTTACTATCGAAGTGCACACGGAAGGCCTTCGCACGCGCTAGGCGGTCGGATGAGCGGCGAAGTCGCAGGGAAGGTTTGCGTCGTAACCGGAGGCAGCCGCGGGATCGGCGCTGCGATCTGTGCGCTCTTTGCCGACCAAGGCGGCAGGGTGATCAACCTCGATCGTGATCCGCCAGTGATTGAAAGCGGCATTCCATTCTATCGTCTTGACGTGACGAGTGAAGAGGATGTCATAGCCGTGGCACAGTTGATCGCCCGGGATCACGGCGGCGTCGACATCCTTGTCAACAATGCGGGCATTGCCCGTATTGGGCCCAGCATGAGCTTCCTTCTCAAGGACTGGGAAGCGTCCTTCGCCGTTATGACGACGGGCGTATTTCTTTGCAGCCGTGAATTTGGAAAGATCATGCGCGAGCGCGGTGCCGGTGGCATCATCAACATTTCGTCGATCAATGGGTTCTCTAATGTCCCGATGCGACTCGCCTATAACGCCGCAAAGGCGGCCGTGATTTCAATGACCAAGGTGCTCGCCATCGAATGGGCTGGCTACTCGATCCGGGTCAACGCAGTGGCTCCAGGCATGATTGAAACAGAGATGCTCCGGAAGGCGATCGAGGACGGCCACATGGACGTCGAGGCCTACATGGGCCACTTGCCAATGCGCCGGTTTGGCCAGCCCCGAGATGTTGCTGAAGCTGTTCTCTTCCTTGCGTCTGATCGGTCCAGTTACGTGACAGGACAAGTCATCGTGCCTGACGGCGGGTGGACAGCTGGATCCCATGGAGCGGCGACCCGGAAGCCCCGCAGGTCCAGAGCGAAACGGCTGCATGCCGAACTTGGCACTCTGCGCCCCGTGCCCGCATACGACGCCAGGGCGGCGCAAGTGAGGCCTGAATTTACTTCCCTGTAGCGCTGGAGTAACAGTTATCTATGTCCAACTACCGACGGCTTCCGTTAAGCGCGTTGCGCGCATTTGAAGCTGCCGCACGGCATATGAGTTTTACCAAGGCTGCTAATGAGCTTTCGGTCACTCAAGCTGCGGTGAGTCGACATATCCTTACGTTGGAAGATCACCTCGATATCCAGCTCTTCAATCGGGGCAACCAAAAGGTATCTTTGTCGCCTGCTGGCGAGGAGCTCTTTGAAGCGGCGACCCTTAGCCTTGCTCATATAGCTGCGGCTTTCGATAGTGTGAAGAGGCGAGAGAAGGCGCGAAGATTGACGGTGGGCATGCCGATGTCGTTCGCAACCCTTTTCATGAGCCATCGCATTGGTGATTTTGTAGCGAACAACCCGGAGGTCGACCTGCACCTGGTTTCGCTTGAACGTAGCCCGGCTCCAGCGACAGACGGTTTCGATGTGTCCGTTGTTATGGGGTACCTGGCGCGCCCGGGCTTTACAGCAACGGAACTCTTCGGAGAAGAAGTCTTCCCAGTTTGCAGCAAGTCTTACCAGACCCATTCTGCGGGAATCCGTACTCCGGAGGACTTGGTGAACGAAGTCCTCCTTGTTATGGATGACCAGCATTGGTCAGCCTACCCTTGGTCACCTTTTGATTGGGTGCATTGGCTCGGACAGTTCGGGATCTCGGCCGACTTCAAGCGCATCATCACGTTCAACAACTACCCAACGATGATGCAGTCTGTGATCAGGGGCCACGGCATAGGACTTGGCTGGCGTCATTTGGTCAGCGATTTCCTCAAAGAGGGCACTCTGATTAGGCCTTTGACCGAAAGCTGCCTAACCGGCCGCAAACATCATCTTGTCATTCCAGACACGGCTATCGAGCGGGAAGACGTTCAGATATTCCGCAACTGGCTGCTTGCACAGGTCGCAGACCTCAACCCGCCGGCTGCGGCTGCAGACTCGACGGTGATTGGTCAGACGGGAGCGCCGTCAAGCCGACAAGGCCTGCCGCCAGAGGATTAGCCATTGACCGGGGGGTGAGGGTGAAATCTCAAGCTGGTGCAACGTCGCATTCGCCTGGCGGCTTTCGGGCACATGCTTGGGGTTGTGAAAGCGCCAGGGTCGCCCAGCGAAGCGAGGCCCGTACTGAGCTAGGCTAGCCCATGTAGTATCCGTATCCGCCATTTACGTGGATGGCTTCGCCGACGATATAGCTAGACGCGCCGCTGCAAAGAAACGCTACGACATTAGCAACTTTCTCGGCGGATCCGACACGGCCAGCGGACGTGGCGTCCAGAAACCTGCCCCCATCCTGGCGCAGCAAATCCACGATCATCGGGGTGTTTATGGTGCCTGGTGACACTGTATTCACCCGTATAGCGGGCGCAAGTTCCTTGGCTAGAGATCTACTGAGAGCAAGGACCGCTCCTTTTGATGCAGCGTAGTGGCCGCCCGGCGAGCAGCCTTGATGTGCGGTACCTGATGCAACGGTCACAATTGTCCCCCCTGCCCTTATGTGGGGGATGGCCCGTCGACAGATGTAGAACACCCCGTCAAGGTTGATCGACATGGTTCGGCGCCAATCGGCGTCCGTCAAGGTCGACACGGCTGTTCGTCGTAAATCCCAGCTGCGGGTACTACGTGATCAATCCAATGAAATTGAGCCAGGCAAGCCGTTACCACCGCATCCGCATCAGTCGGGCTGCTTGCGTCATATCTGATAGCCACCACGCGTTCGGCCGTCGGGTCCAACGAAGTGGCCAATTTGGAAACGCTTTGATGATCGTAATCGGCCAGCAGCAAGCGTGCCCCTGACTGATGAAATACCCGAGCAATGGCACTCCCGATGCCACCGGCTGCGCCTGTCACAATGACAACCTGATTCAAGAGGCTGTTGTTGGGCAAATGTCCCTCGCGGCGCAGGTCGATAGTGGCCAAGTCCAGCCGCACTGTTTAGTCGGGCGAGCTTTTCATGGCGAATCTATAGACAGTCGCTCACCGCGCTTCAAATGAGTTTTCATGAAGGGAGGAATAACGTGGCATCATGGTGGCGGGGGAGCTTCTCAAACGCGGGGGCAATCCGAACTGGAGCCTGCCTGCACCAGCCAGTAGCTCGCCGCGATGCATGCCGAGCCGCATCTGCGACTGTCTTCCTGATAACATTTCTTCCTCAGCGGCATAAGTTTTTATACGGTTGTTTTGTAGCCCACGCGTCGGTAGCGTTCCTGGAGCAGTCAGACGCCTGCTGCCGACCGGCTGATCCGGTGCGGAACAGGAGAACCACCCAAGGCCGGGTATGCCGCGCTAGCTCAGCTTTATACGCTCTCAGCCGTAAGATTGCAGGTTGTTTAGCGGTGGCCGCAGGCTGTCGTCGGGAACGCCAGGTGCTTGCACAACCGGAGGTTCCGATCTTGGCTGAAAGGACGATTCGTGAACGCTGAAGATGTACTAGACCCGTTCAAAAAATGGCACATCCCGTTTGGTGACTGGGTTGATTCCGGATTAGTGTGGATAGTCCAAGAATACCGCCCATTCTTTCAGACCTTGAAGTGGCCCGTCGACAAGCTTCTGACGGCATTTGATCTTGCGCTCAATGGCATTCCGCCCGTCATCACGATTCTTTGCTTCGGTTTGGTTGCGTGGCAACTGGCTGGATGGCGGCTTGCTGCTCAGATTGTAGGCCTGCTGGTGATTATCGGGTTTCTAGGCATCTGGGGGGAAACAATGACAACATTGTCGCTTGTTTTCACTGCAGTGCTCGTCTGCACGATCATCGGCATACCGCTAGGCGTACTCGCCGCCCGGAGTGGTCGCGCAGCTGCCATCTGCCGGCCGATCCTCGACACGATGCAAACCATTCCCTCGTTCGTCTACCTGGTGCCCGTGGTCATGTTGTTCGGTATCGGCAACGTGCCCGGCGTCATCGTCACAATCATCTTCGCGCTTCCACCCGTTATCAGGTTAACAACGCTGGGCATCCAACAGGTCTCCGAGGAAGTCGTCGAAGCTATGCGCGCTTTTGGAGCGACCAACCGGCAGCTCCTTTTCAAAGCCCAATTGCCTCTGGCTCTACCGAGCATCGTCGCGGGTGTGAACCAGACATTGATGATGTCGCTATCGATGGTTGTCGTAGCTTCCATGATTGCCGTGGGCGGCCTGGGGCAGATGGTTCTGCGCGGCATTGGCCGCCTGGACATTGGTTTGGCCGCAACTGGCGGCATCGGCATCGTCTTCCTCGCGGTCATTTTAGATCGCTTGGCCCAATCCGCGATGTCACGGCGCCGATCCTTTGCCGGCATTGCTTGGCACAGGCGGGGACCGGCCGCGCTCGTTACCGCCTTCTTCAAGAACTTCCAATCCTCTCCGGCAGGGCATGGGGGATTAAAAAATGGCCGGCAGGAATTAGCGACGCACAACGACTAACAACAATGGGAGCGACTTATGAGCAATCGGCTTAAAATAGGGAAGCGTTTTCGGGGGTTCACCGCAGGTTTGACCGTGCTGGGCACTCTCGCCTTATCTGCGGGGTACGCTTCTGCCGAGGATCTTCCGGGCAAAGGCGTTACAGTAAAGCCTTTGGTTAACGGTATCGCCGAGGAAATGTTCGAGGCCTACATCGTTAAGATTGGGCTTGAAGATCTGGGCTATACCGTCGAGGAGCCATCTTCGGCACAGATTCCTCTCGCGCACCTGGCCGTGGCTAGCGGTGACGCCGATTACTACACGCCGCACTGGTATCCCCTACACATAACATTCGCCGAGAAGTCCGGCGGCGATGCCAAGGCTCAACGGGTTGGGACTCTCGCGAAGAACTCGATCCAAGGGTACTCGATCGACAAGGCCACAGCCGACAAATACGGCATCAAGACGATCGATCAGCTGAAAGACCCCAAACTCGCCAAACTGTTCGATGTCGATGGTGATGGCAAAGCCGACCTTTATGGTTGTGATCCGGGCTGGGGCTGCGAGCGTATCATCGAACACAACCTTGATGCATACGGCCTACGGGGTACAGTGACGCATAAACAGGGCGAGTATTTCGCGCTGCTGGCAGACGTCATCCAGAGGATTCAGTCCGGCAAACCCACGTTGTATTACGGTTGGGTCCCCATGTGGGTGAACGGGGTTCTTCGGCACGGTCAGGAAGTGGTCTGGCTTACAGTTCCTTTCACGGCGTTGCCTGATGAGCAGGCTGGGGCCGACACAACAGTCCCGGGCATCGGAAACCTAGGTTTCTCCGTGAACACTCATCATGTGTTTGCGAACACCGCTTTTCTCGAGAAAAACCCAGCTGCAAACAAGTGGTTCGAACAGGTCACGATACCGATTCAGGACATCGATGACGAGAACTTGCTTATTCACAAAGGGGAAAAGACCAACGACGCGATCCATGGTCATGCCGAGGCCTGGAAGAAGGCCCACATCGACCAGTGGAATGCCTGGATAGCGCAGGCGAAACAGGCAGCAGCCAAGTAAGCTGAACTGCGAGGACATACAGCCGCCCGGTATCCTGTGCGATACCGGGCGACACCTCTCAAGCTTGGAGCTTAACTTGAAAGCGCATGCAATAGAATTCAAGGACGTATGGAAGGTCTTCGGGACGAGCCCGAAATTCGACCTCGCGAGCGTTCAAAGCGATCATCTTTCGAAGGCAAAATTGCTTGAGAAACATGGTTGCGTGGCAGCCGTCGCCGGCGTTTCGTTTAAGGTCGAGGCGGGCGAGATTTTCTGCGTTATGGGCCTATCCGGGAGCGGCAAGTCGACGTTGGTTCGGCATGTCAACCGATTGATCAAACCAAGCGCAGGGCAGGTGATTGTTGGTGGCGAAGACATCAATCTGAAATCCGAAGATGAGATGCGACAACTCCGTGCCCGTTCGATGGGAATGGTTTTTCAAAATGTTGCGCTTCTGCCTCATCGCACCGTCCGTGACAATGTTGCCCTGAGTTTGGAGCTTCGGAAGATCAATGCTCGGCAGCGCTATGAGATTGCTGAGGAAAAGCTTGAGCTGGTCCAATTGGCCGGCTGGGGCGACAGGTATCCGGATGAGCTCTCAGGAGGAATGAAGCAGCGTGTAGGACTGGCCCGAGCACTGGCAGCCGATCCGGCCATATTGTTGATGGATGAGCCGTTTTCAGCGCTCGACCCGCTCATTCGGCGTGAGCTTCAGGATCAGTTCAGGGAACTGTCGACGAAGCTGAACAAAACGACGCTCTTCATCACGCATGATTTGGATGAAGCGGTCCGGCTCGGTCACCATATCGGCGTCATGAAGGACGGAAAAATGCTTCAAATCGGGTCTGCTGAAGACATCCTCGGCAACCCGACAGATCCGTATGTCGAGAAATTTGTCCAAGGCAGTAGCCGCCTGAAGCTGTTGAAAGCCGAGTCGGTCATTCTTCCCCTGAGCGACTATGAGAATTCGGATGGTGCCGGGGCGCCGGCAGACGCTCCGCGGATCAAGTTGAACGTCGCCATTAAGGAGCTGGTCGAGTTATCAAACCGAAATCACAACAAGCCGCTGGTTGTGGTTGATGAGGCCGGCGTTGACGTTGGAATTGTGACCGCATCCTCCCTGCTGCGTGGAATCCAGGACAGACTTTAGGCCTTCAAGCATCATTGCGCATAACCTCAGTTCATAGCAGAGATGATTTTTTATTGTTAGTTATCAGCTGCTTTGTGGACTATATTCTAACGTCAAATAGGGATCAAGAGTATGTCTGCACGATCAGGTGGCCGTGACGCCCGCCAGAAGATGCGCTCGGAGAGGGCCGTAACATACATGCCCCCAATGGACCGAGGTCTGCCGTACATGGATTTGCTCAACGCGGACGAATTGCAGCGGCTGCACGAGTATTCAATGCAGATACTTGAAGAGATCGGGATCGAATTCCGCGATGACGAGGCCATTGTGCTCTGGCAAGCAGCCGGGGCCGACGTGATCGACCAGCGCGTCAGGATCGATCGAAACCTTCTTCTGGAACTGGTCGCAAAGGCTCCGCAAACCATCACTGTTCACGCGCGAAACCCAGCCAAGACAGTCACCCTCGGCGGCCGGAAAACCATCTTTACGCCGGCATACGGATCTCCGAACGTGCTGGACCTCGAAGGCAAGCGCCGTAACTCGACGATCGCCGATTTCGTGAATTTTGCAAAGCTTGCTTATCAAGCGCCTGCCATGCATATGACGGGCGGGGTCCTATGCGAGCCGATGGACATTGCAGTCCCGAAGCGCCATCTGCATATGAACTACAGCCTGATCAAGTACTCTGACAAAGCGTTCATGGGCGCCGTGACTTCGCGCGAGCGCGCGGAAGACACCGTGTCGATGGCCAAAATCGTCTTCGGTGACGAATTTGTCCACAACAACACCGTTACCGTATCGATTGCCAACTGCAACTCGCCGTTGGTGTGGGATTCAACGATGCTCGATGCGGTCAAGGTCTATGCCGTGAGCAATCAGGCGATTCTGTTTACACCGTTCGTGTTGGCAGGCGCCAGCACACCGGCAAGCACGCTGGCGGCCGTCGCGCAGCTCAATGCCGAGGCCCTGGCCGGCATAGCCTTCGCCCAGCTCGTCCGGCCCGGTGCCCCTGCCATCTATGGCCAGTGGTTGGCGACCGTTTCAATGAAGAGCGGCGCGCCCATGGCAGGAACGCCGGAAATCGACCACATGAACATGTTGGTCGGCCAACTCGCGAGACACTACAAGTTGCCCTGGCGTTGCAGCGGCATGTGCACGAGCTCGAAGCTCGTCGATGCTCAGGCAGGGTATGAGGCAGCCCGCAATATGTACGGCGTGCTGATCGCTGGAGCGAATTTCGTTCTTTCCACCACCGGGTACCTCGAGGGCGCCCTCACCCAAAGCTACAGCAAATTCATGCTCGATGCGGAGCAGATGGTGATGTTCTACAAGCTTGGGCAGGGCTTGGTGAAGAGCGAACTGGATGAGACGCTCGATGCGATCCGACAGAGTGAGCCGGGAAGCCATTATCTCGGAACCGCGCATACGCTGAAGAATTTCGAACAGGCATTTTTTGTGCCTGATCTCATGAACCACGACAGTTACGAGCAATGGTCGTTCGCAGGTTCAAGGGACGCCGATACGCGCGGACGGGACGCCGCTGAAAAGGCACTCAGGGAATATGAGGCGCCGCCGCTCGACCAAGCCATCGATGAAGAGCTTCTCGACTTCATGAAACGCAAGGAACTTCAGATCGGCGACGCCGTCCTTTAAAGGCAGGCTCGGAGGTAGCGCGTGGGGACGTACTGCGGGCATCGAAAACGATCCTAGGCCGTAGCAGACGAATTGGGCTCCATCTGCCTGCCCCATGAACCGCCTGCTCAAGACTTAGCCGAAATCACACCAGGCTTGCCGGGTAAAAGCTCGGCAAGTCCTTCCGAAAGGTATGGACGAGCTGATGAACGCACCTCCCGACATGAATGCCATGAAGCCGCTTGACGATCAGTTGCACGGTGGCCACCCAGTCGAGTTGGTTGTCCTAGTGGTGCCAGGGTTTTCGCAGCTGGCGCTCCACGCGTTCCTTGAGCCTTTCCGCATCGCCAATATGCTTTCGAAGGCAAAGCTGTTCCGCTGGCGAATAGCTGGCCTCGATTCGCGCCCGGTCGAAGGGGCGAGCGGCATCTCGGTGGCTGTTGACATGACGATCGACGAATTGGACACCTGTATCGGCTGCCGGGGACCCCATCATCTTGCAATCATCGCCGGCGAGCCGGTGGTGCGACGGCTACCGACCCAGATCAACAACGTCGTGCGGACATTTGCAAGGCGCGGAATTGCAATATCCGCGGTTGGGACAGCCACCTGGCTCCTGGCGCAGACAGGCCTGCTTGCCGGCACGCGCTGCACGATTCACTGGTCGCGACTGGCGGCATTCTCAGAGATGTTCAGCCAAACCCAGATCCGTGATGCACTATTTGTGAAAGATGGTCAGTTTTCGACATGTGCCGGGGAACTTGCGGCCTTCGACCTGGCTGTCGATCTGATCGCCGGTCATGTCGGTGGGTTGGCCGCCCAGGAGGTTTGCCGATACGCGACGGTAGAAGGCCAACGTTCAGGTACGAACCGCCAGACCGGCCCGTCAGGTTTGGCCTTTGCCGGTGCGAGCGATAAGCTTCTAATGGCCATGCGGCTCATGGAAGAGTACGTGGAATATCCCCTGAGCATGAGCGAAGTTGCGCGTAGGGTCGGAATATCGCGGCGTCAGTTGGAGCGCTTGTTTGCAAATCACGTGCATATGCCCCCCGTGCGTCATTACCTTCGTATCCGTGTCGAGCACGCTAAGCGCCTGATCGAGGGCACGAGCCTGCCCATAATAGATATCGCAATTGCCTGCGGGTTCATTTCTGCGTCGCACTTTGCAAAGTGCTTCAGGACGTTCCAGGGTGTCTCGCCGCAGCAATGCCGTATCGCGTTACCAGCGTGGGTCGGGCCTGGCTTAGGTTAATTGCCTCGGGCGCCGTGTGATGCGCAGGACCGTCGGCGACGATGTAGCGATGGGATAACTCGGTGCAATTGGATGCGGCGAAAGCACCGACTGTGCATCCCCGCTATCGTGTTTACCACCAGATGCCGTACCGCCGTCAGGTGCATAGCGTTCAACAGCATTCGGCGGAGCAGCTGGCTGCCGACTGTGGCCAGCAAGGCTGGCTACACCGCAATCCTGGGTCTTCCCGACGCTACCGCTACGACCTGCGCCTCGATGAAGAGGCGCTGACCCTCCACGGTCGAAACCCGATATTCGATGGTGGCGTCGATCTCGGCACTGTCGGTGCCGGCATCCCTTGCCGTTTGTACCACAATGGCACGGACGTCGGCCTCTGCGGCAGCGATAGCAGCAGCCTCGTCGAGGAAATCGTGAACCCTACCCCCCGAGGCGAGGCGGAAAAGCCCCTCTTTGGGCTGGCTGACCTGTGCCTCGGCCGAGACACGCACCTGGCCGACGACAGCGCCAAGAGCGTTGGCGACGTCGGTGTCTTCGGGCACCAAGCAGTCGTTGCCGATGAGCGGAGGCAACCCCGCATAGTGCAATGGCGCCGAGGCGCCGAGGCCGATGACCGGACGGTCGAGCGCAACGCTTAATCGGGCTATACCAGGATGCGCGTCGACCGCGCGCTGTACCAGCGCATGCGCCACGGTTGCCGCGCCATCGAGCCCGTCTTCGGCGAAAGCCGTCTCGAGGATCACTTCGGCCGACCAGCGTGTCAGAGTCGCCAGCACGCGCTCCGAGATCGCTTCCGGGGATGCGGCGATGGGATGGCCGCGCCCGTCGCGCTTGCGGGCAAACAGTTCCGCGCCCAGCCGGGCGGCGATTGGATCCCAGTTCGACTGCTTACCCAGCACATGCGCAGCATCCGACGGCGTGAAGCCGGCGACATGCACCAATCCGCGGGCCACCAGCCGATTGAGTGTCGCATTTTGGGCGTTCGAGGTGAGCAATTTGTCCAGAGCGACCGCTGTGGCGCCGATTGCCTCGTAAAGCCTGACCTCAGGTGCAGTAAGGCCGGCAGCAAGCCTTTCCGGCATCCCGGTGCGCACGGCAAATCGCCCATCCGCGCGGCCGGGATTGGGTCCCCGCAGCTGGCGTTCGAGCTCAGAAGTGACCGCGTCGCCATCCACCATACTGGCCAGTGCCAGAGGCACCAGGCGGCGTGGCCCGAGCAGGATGTTCGGGTTGAGCGCGCCTTCTTCGAGCGCTACTTCGGAATCACCACCAAGGCCAAAGGTGCGCATGGCCACGGCCTCGACCATGGTGCGGAAGCCTCCGACGGTGGCGCCCTCTGGATCAAGCCGCGGCCGCCCCTTGTCGAGCACCGCGACGTCGGTTGTGGTGCCACCGATGTCGGAGACGACGGCGTTGTCGAGCCCCGTCATGTGGCGGGCGCCGACCAGACTGGCGGCGGGACCGGAGAGGATGGCCTCAATCGGCCGCTGGCGGGCAAAGGCTGCCGACACCAGCGCACCGTCACCACGTACCACCATCAGGGGTGCGGA